>VGSD01000204.1 GCA_016875155.1 Deltaproteobacteria bacterium
GTTGTGGTGCGCCGGGCGCAAGAGCCTCCTCGATGGTAAAGACAGCCGGAAGCACTTCGTAGGTGACATTGATGAGCGAGAGCGCTTCCAGTGCCGTGTCTTCATCCACAGCAGCGACTCCAGCCACCTCTTCACCCACATAACGGACCTTTTCCGTGGGAAGAAACTGCTGGTCCTGGGTATATTTAAAAACTCCCCACTTGTCGCCACACGTATCGTTGGCCGTGACAATGGCTTTGACGCCGGGAAGTTTTTCGGCTTTTGCGGTATCGATGGCTACAATTCGGGCATGGGCATGGGGTGAGCGTAATATTTTTCCGACAAGCATCCGTGGCAAGGTGAGATCAGCCGCAAAGAGAGCCTCCCCCGTTGCCTTATGGGTGGTGTCAATCCGTTTCATATCTTTTCCGATATAGGAAAATTTTTCCATGGCCTTATCTTCCTTCCTCGGCGAGTGACTTAATGGCTTCGACCATTTTTGCGTAACCCGTGCAGCGGCATATGTTCCCGGAAATAGCATGGCGTATCTCAACTTCTGTGGGGTTTGGGTTTTCCTTGAGGAGTGCGTAAGCGGTCAATATCACACCAGGGGTGCAGAAACCGCACTGGATCGCGTGGTGGTTGACAAAAGCCTCCTGCACAGGATGGAGTTTTTCACCCACGCTGAGCCCTTCGATGGTCGTGATCTCTTTGGACTGTGCTGCGACAGCGAGCGTGAGGCAGGACCGGACAGGCGTGCCATTGATGAGCACCGTGCAGGAGCCGCATACCCCTTCGCCACAGCTCTCTTTCGTCCCAGTGAGGTGAAGATCATCACGAAGCACTTCAAGAAGCGTTCGGTTAGGATAAACCATCACCTCATGGATTTCGTTATTGACATTCAGAGTGATGGCCGTTTTTTTCATCTGATTCATTTCACATCCCCTCCTTGATCCTGCCCATTGCCGCCGCGATTGCCCGTTTCGCTAAGAGACTGACCATCTTCCTTCGGTAGATACCGGGCAATTGGAGATTGTTGATTCCTTCAGCCTGTTCGTAAGCCTTCTGAGCCATCTTCTCCACATCGGCTTCAGATGATATTCCATCAATCACCTTTGGAGCAGCTCCAGCGGCGCCAATGACCAAACGGCAGGCGGAGGCCTTCCCATCGTTTGTGGCCGAGACAAAAGCCGCTGCGGATGCCAACGGATAATCAATGCTTCCGCGAAGCCTCAACTTCCGATAGGCGGAACCGACCATGGTCTTGGGTTCGGGAATGATGATCTTTGTTAGCAATTCATCGGGGCCAATGGCAAAAGGGGTTACTCCATTGCCGGCGAAAAGCTCTGTGATCGAGATGGTGCGTAAGGAGGTCTTGTTTTGGAGGACACATTGTGCATTAAAGGCGATGAGCGCTGGTGCCATGTCACCCTGGTAAACACTGAAGCATCGGTTGTTCCCCTTGACGGCAAGACATATGGTGCCACCTCTCTTGTGACAGCGTTCAAGTCCGTTCAGTACAATCCCGGACTGGTTATAGTAGAGGCATCGCGTGTCCTGGAGAATATTGCCGCCGATGGTCGCCATATTGGTCACTCCAGGGGAGGCTACTTGAAAAGCGGCTTCTGCGATTGCCCTGAATTTGGTATTGACGAGCATTGATCCGGCAACCTCTTTTAGTTTTGTATTGGCGCCGAAGATGATTTCGGTATTGCCTATATCTATTCCGTCCAGGTTTCTGAGATTTCCAATGTTCATCACAAAAGCCGGTTCCATAAGCCTCAATTTCATGCGGTTCAAAAGATCTGTCCCGCCTGCCATGATCTTTACCGCCCCCTGGTGGGTATGGAGCATGGAGAGCGCTTCTTCCACATTCGTGGGTTCAAGGTACTGAAACGCCGGTAGCCTCATATGTTCCTCCAGATGATTGCTTTATTTTATCATACTTTAATTGGATAATCTCAAAAAATGGAGCGCTCCGATTTAAATGTATACTGTATACAAAATGGGCCCATCCTTGTCAAGGTAACAACTGTTCGTCATTTATTGAAGACAGGCCTTCTTTTCTCCAGAAATGCCATTATTCCTTCTCTTGCCGCCTCGGTGCATGCGATCTCAGCGAATCCCCGGTATCCAATGTCTAGTGCTTCCGAGAAGGTCTCTGCCGCGCCTCCCTCTCTTATGGTCCGAATGGTCATCGCGACGGCCTCCCTGCTCAACGGTTGTTTGCCAGCGAGGGGCGGATCAGGAATCCTGAACTCCGGGATCTCGACCTTGCCGTCCGGGATTCGTTCGATCCTTCCCTGCAGAGCCTTCACCTCATCCACCGCCGCACGGATCAGCTCGGAATAGCCTTCAACGACTCTCGACACCATCCCGATCTCCAAGGCCTCATTCACATTGATGGGTCTTGCCAGGCAGATCATTTCGTGGAAGAACCCCGCACCTTTCGGCCAGCGTCGATAGAGTACGACGCAGCCCCCGATGCCAGGCAGGATGCCTAGGGTGATCTCGGGGAACTGGAAGAAGGCACTCGTCACGGCAACGATCCCGTGGCAGCGAAGGGCGATCTCGAACCCGCCCCCCAGGGCCATTCCGTTGACGGCCGCCACGACCGGCTTGTTCATCCTGTCCATGAAGCGCTGCAGCTTCGAACAGTCCCTTGCGTATCTTTCGGCGGCCTTCTTGTCGCCGAGAGTCTGAGGGAACTTCCCGATATCGCCCCCAGCGGAGAACGCCCTCGTCCCATAACCCGTGATCACGAAGCCGTCGACCGAGGGGTCATCCCCATGCTCCTCGAGCACGGAAAGGATCTCGTCGTTGATCTCGTCGCTGATTGCGTTGAGTGCTTCGGGTCTTCGGATGGTGATGACCTTGACCCTGTCCACATCATCGACCAGCAGGAAACGCTTGAATTCCAAGTAGGAGGAAAAGGGAGACCTGGGTCCTGGAAACCCGGGTCTCTCCTCTGAGAATCTTTTTAAGATCCGCATCACCTCGGCTTCGCCGAGACCCTTCATGAGATCGAGGGGACCCTTCTTAAAGGCAAGGCCGATCTGGCACCCGTAATTGAGGTCGCTCTTCGTGCCGATGCCCCTGTCTACAACCTCGAGGGACTGCGAAAACAGGATCCCGAGCATCCTGTCCCTGACCACCTTCCTCACATCCTCGGGAACATCCACCTTCGATCCCGGTCGTGCGGTGATCCACTTGTCCACGGAGAAGAGAATGGCAGCCGGTCTGTAGTGGTCTCCTTCCTCCGCCTGAAGACTATTCTCGACGATGATGAGCGGGTTCCCGTTGGCCATATTCAGGATGAAGAAGGGGCCCGCCGCAACGAATTCTTCGACCACCCTGTCGATCTGGACCGAAGACGCCTGGGAAAGGAGATGAGCCGCTTCATTGCACCAGTTGTTGAACACCCGGTCGAACATGAAGCAGATCACGTTGTCCGTTATCATCGGCACTTTCCCGGTTTGGGCGAAGAACCAGATGAGATAGTTCAAGGTGTCCTTGCTTTCCCCCTTCCATCGCACCACTTCCACCGGAAGGGAGCGCCATGCAGGGGCAAAGAAATGGGTGATGCTCGCTCTCTCCCTTCTCTTCATGGTGGCGAAGATCCGCTCAGCAGGAATAGAGCTCGTATTGGAGGTTATGATGGTGTCGTCACGGACGACCTTCTCGATGTTTTCGAAGATGCTCTGCTTGATGGGTAGGCTTTCCGTAGCCGACTCGATCACCAGATCGCAATCCTTCATCCGATTGTAATCTGTGGTGTAGACTACGTTCTCGAGGATCGCCTTGGCGTCTTCTTCCTTGAGTTTCTTTTTCTCCACTGACTTGGCGGCGTAATTCTCAAACCGCTTCTCTGCGTTCCTCAGAGATGCTTCGCTGCGTCCAACGAGATAGAGCCCGATTCCCGGCAGGGCGCTCTTGATGTAGTACCCCACGTCCGGGCCGATGCTGCCCGCCCCGACAATGGCTACCTCCTTCGGAAGAAGTCTGGATGGCTTGATGAACAAAGGGTTATAGCCCGAAGCATATAGTTTACTCTCCTGATCCATGATGATCCTCCTTCTTTCCGCGCAATAATCCCCAAAAAATCACCGTTGTACTCCTAATGGCTCGGCAAGAGTCTCCTGAAAAAGTCAAATCAGACCAACTTCCTACTCCTATTGTTCAGATCTTCGAAGATCCTTGCTTTTGCGAGGCAGATCGATATGCAGGCGGGGATTTCTCCCCGGTCGAGCCTGTGGACATAGAGGGTGCATTCTCGGAATAAGCTCCCACTTTGCAGTTCTCTTCATCCATTCGTCGTTAAATTCACTCCACTTCTCTATCCCCAAGGACAATAAGAGCCGGTTGTCTGTGGTAACCAGATTTGCTACCAGCAGGTAATCGGCGCTTTCGATCTTTTCAAAAAAGAGACAGAGGCCCATTTGCTGCAAACAGATCTTGGTGATCCCATTAATTTCCCACTCGGTGTCCATTTCTTCCTTGATGCGGAGAAGGTCGTTCTTCTTTTCGAGATAATCTAAAAACTCCCGCATATCATACTAATCCGACTTTCCCATCCACCGATTTCCTCCCTTCAGAACATATTGTAATCAGAGATTTCCGGACTTTTACGGAAATCTCCTAAAAACGATCAACCCGGGCAATCTCTCCTTTCAGATGGTTGATGGCGCAGTTCGGACAGAAAGTGGGCGGCAGCTCGCCGGGTTTCTTGTAGAGGATGTATGAGCACTTGATGCACTTATAGGCGATCTGCATCTCACGCTTTGTTTGATCCCCCCTTTTTTTCTTTTTATGTACGATTTCCATCATTCTGCCGCTCCATGGGTCTGTCCTTTTCTTCTGGGTTGATTGCTAGATTCTTCCGCAATTTCTATGCCATGCCTAAATTTTAGGGTTAAACTCCTTAACCCTTCTATTTTATAAGCTCTTTTTTTCCAGGAGGACGGTGAATCTTAAGATTTTTCCGATTGGGGTATGCCATCATGGCATATTGTTTGGGGTTGGGTTTGTCAACTTGTCCAACTCAGATTTCTGCAGGATTCCGAGTTTTTCATCGGGTGGCGATCCCGTATTTTCCGATCTTGCGGTAGAGGTTCCTGATGCTTATGCCCAGGATCTTTGCCGTGCGGGTCTTGTTTCCTTTCCACTCTTGCAAAGTCTTTTCGATCAGATTCTTTTCAACCTCCACTATTGTGGAGGCCGCCTTTGAAGACTTCAGGTTAGGTTCTAGCAGGGAAAGGGGGAAGTCCTTCAGGGTGATCGTGTTCTCGGTCGATAAAATGATGGCCCGTTCCAGAACGTTGGCTAATTCCCGTATGTTGCCGGGCCAGCGATAATTCTTTAAACATTCGAGAGCCTCAGTGGCGACGGTCTTCCCCCAGCCTCCGTCGATGCTCTTTATCTTCAAAAGGTAATCGACAAGAAAAGGAATGTCTTCCTTTCTTTCCCGAAGAGGAGGCAAGCTGATGGTAACGACGTTCAGCCGGTAAAAAAGGTCTTCCCGGAAGCGGCCCCTTTTGACCTCTTCCTCCAGGCTACGATTGGTTGCTCCCAGAATCCGTACATCGACATGAATCTGTTTATTGCCGCCCACGCGGCGGAATTCACCCAGTTCGATCACCCGGAGCAGTTTGGCCTGAATGTTTGGATTCATTTCCGAGATCTCGTCGATGAAGAAGGTTCCTCGATCGGCCAGTTCAAAGAGCCCGTGTTTCAGGGAAGAGGCCCCGGTAAAAGCGCCCTTTTCGTGGCCGAAAAGTTCGTTTTCGAGG
>VGSD01000205.1 GCA_016875155.1 Deltaproteobacteria bacterium
GTCGAAGGCAACATTGAGGCCGGTCTGTCCGTGGGAGATCATCAGTTTGAAACGCTCGTTGGTCTCCTGTGGCGTTCCAAATCCAGTGTATTGCCGGGTGGTCCATTCCCGGCTGCGATACCCTTGAGAGTGAATCCCCCTTGTGAAGGGGTATTCGCCAGGGAAAGCCAAATCCTTCTCAGGATCAAAACCGACTTCCTCTAAATCCTTTTGGGTATAGACAGGTTTGATATGGATCCCTGACTGGAGAATCACATCCTGGACTTCGTCTTTGTCATTTTTGATGTATTTTGCTACGCCCATCTTTCACCTCGAAATTTCCAAATTCCAGTATCCAAATTTCAAATAATTTCAAAATTCCAATTTCTAATGCCTAAAAAAGATTTTGACTTTAATTTGGGTCATTGGAATTTCTTTGGAATTTGGTGCTTGGATTTTGGAATTTTTTGGACATAATGACCGCATATAAATTTGATTCAGCTCACAAGATTTGACATCAAGACCGAGATCTAACATTCTCTTGAATCCATCGGATCGATTCGTCAAAAGGGGTACCTCCAGGGAAGATGCCCTGAACGCCAATTTTTTGAAGGAGCGGAATATCTCTTTTGGGGATAACTCCCCCGACCACGACCAAGATGTCTCCGAGTTTCTTTTCTTTCATCTTATTCATCAACTTCTCACAGATGGGCAGATGGGCACCGGACATGATGGATAGGCCAATGACATCTACATCTTCCTGGAGGGCCGTATTGATAATCTGATCAATGGTTTGATGTAGGCCGGTGTAGATAACTTCCATTCCTGCGTCACGAAGAGCTTGGGCGACCACTTTTGCACCACGATCATGTCCATCCAATCCAGGTTTCGCCACTAAAATACGTATCTTCTTTTCCACGGTCTTCTCCTGTGAAGTTAAGGAACCAATCTCCCCTCATCGATTTCTTTAAGGACGATTTCCATTCCTCTTTCCAGATGACTTCGGACAAGTTTCTCAACTAATTTTGGATTCTTTTTTTTCATGGCCTCAATCATCTGATGATGGTCGGAGATCGAGGTTTTAGAACCGCCCGGCGCATGAAGCAGGGCAGAGCGGTAACGGTAAAAATAGTCGCGAAAGTTATTGATCATCTCGGTCAGTTTTTTGCTCTTACATGATTTGTAGAGGAAGTCATGAAATTCTGTATGGAGTTGAACGGCCTTTTCATCCTCTCCTTTTTCAAGGGCGTTTACAGATTCAATGGCTTTTTTTTCGAGGGTCGTAATCTTTTCCTCAGTAATATGAATTGCGGCTAGATAAGCAGCATAACTTTCAAGGGCAATTCGGATACCAAAGATCTCTTCGACATCCTCCTTTGTAAATTCTCTGACGGCAAATCCACCTTTAGGAAGGCGGGAGACAAGATCGTCTCTTTCTAATTTATGAAAGGCTTCCCTGACAGGAGTGCGACTGATTCCAACCTGGTTGGCAAGCGTTTCCTCGATCAATCGTTGCCCCGCTTTTAACTTTCCATGTAATATGGATTTTTTTAACGAATCATAGACTACTTCTCGAAGGGGCTTCCTTTTTCCAATTTTTACCCCGCCAAATATGTTTTCCATGAGGTTCTCCCTTGAGATGAGTCTAAAATTCTGTATACAGTATCCAAACTCAAATTTTTATACGTCAAGGGCTTGAGGTTGTCAAGATTTATTTGGAAAGATTTTGATAAAGTCTAGAAATCTCTGAGATTACCTTTTTGATGTCTTCGTAGTAAGAGGGGAAGGAGATGTTTTCCTAAGGTAAAGGAGAGAATGAAGTTTCCTTTCCTGTCTAAGGATAGTAGCGGCGAGGTCGACTGCCTTTTCAGATTGATCGATAATTACAGTATCACTGGTGGCAACCACACCTGAAAATCCAATTAAGATTTTCTCCGGGACCTTAATGGCCTGAGCATCTCCCGGGAGGCCTCCCTGTTTCATCCGATTCCTCACCTCTTGGGCCAATGCCCCGCTTTTACTAATGGGGGCATGAAAGAGAAACAGGATGGTATGGGGTGTTGTTTTTTTGAGAGCATCAAGAATCAATTGAATCACTTCGTCTGTTGTTTTAGACCTCTTAAAGTCCCCTGAGAGACCAGAGATGTCTCGGATGAATCCGTCATCTCCAAGGACGAGAGGTTTACCTAAGAGAGCGGACTCTATCGTGATGATCACATTATACCCATCGATGGCGAGGTCGTTATTCCGAATTTGATAAAAAGGGATCTTTTTCACCTTCCTCCATTCCGAATCCTTATCCGAGAAGATGCCCCGATGAAGAAGGTGACGCTCATCTGCGTTGAGTTGATATCGATTTCCTACGAGTTCCAGAGATAGTTTTCTGGGATAAGTTCGATTGAGGAGATAGCGAAAATCTTCTGCAGCCTTTTGGAGGGGTTGGTTCACAAACATTACATGATATTATACTTCAACTTGGATTAAGAGAAAAGCACTCATTGACAATTAAGAGGGAACAGTTGTAATAATAACAAAAGATCACCTTCCGGCAAAGGTCAGCCGGGGAAGGAGGAAACGATGGCTACAGAAGAGATTAAGGTTTATTCAACACCCACGTGACCCTATTGCAAACTGGCGAAAGAGTTTCTTTCGCAAAAGGGGTTCACCTTTACAGAGTATGATGTGACGAAAGATAGGGCTGCTCTGGATGAAATGGTCAAAATTTCTGGTGCCAGAAGTGTTCCGGTCATCGCCGCATGCAACGAGGTGATGATTGGATTTGATAAAACCCGGTTGGAACAGATGCTCAGCTGCATCAAACAGAGAACAGAGATTTAGGTTAAGGCTGAGGTTAAGGGACCCTCAACCTAAACCTTAACCTCAGCCTCAGCCTTCATTTTCTGGAGGCGTTTTCTAAGAAACTGTCCTGTATACGATTGTGGTGAGGCCATAATCGTTTGAAGGTTTCCCTCAGCGACAATCCTACCGCCCGCTTTGCCACCTTCCGGGCCAAGGTCAATCACATAATCGGCAAATCGAATCAGATCGAGATTGTGTTCGATCACAATGAGGGAATGGCCTTTCACGAGAAGTTTTTCGAAGGTCATCATGAGCATTTCGATATCAGCCAGATGAAGTCCTGTGGTTGGCTCATCGAAGATAAAGAGATTCCTTCCTGTGTGAATTTGGCCAATATGTTGAGCCAGTTTTAATCGCTGGGATTCTCCTCCGCTTAAGGTATTGGTTGATTGTCCGAGGGTGAGATATCCCAGCCCCACCTCTTTTAAGACCTGTAACTTTGAGACCACTTTCGGATGGTTTTTAAAGAAGGCCATGGCTTCTTCAACAGTCATATTCAATACTTCTGAGATATTTTTATCCTGATAGAGAACCCTTAAGACTTCAGGGCGGAATCTTTTGCCATCACACACTTCACAAGTGATGGTCACATCCTCTAAAAATTGCATCTCCAAGACCTGAAGGCCTGCTCCCTGGCAGGTTTCGCATCTCCCTCCTTCGGTATTGAAAGAGAAATGGCGAGGGTTTAATCCGTTTCTCTTTGCCTCACGTGTAAGAGCGAAAAGATCACGGATATCGCTGAACACCTTGACGTAGGTGGCGGCATTCGATCGAAGGCTTTTGCCAATTGGAGCTTGATTGACCAGGATGACCTCATCAATATGTTCTAAACCCTCGATCGAATCAAAACTTCCTTTTTCATATTCATGATTTCCATTTCCCCTGGCTCCTGCATAGAGGATATGGTGGACCAGGGTGGTTTTGCCTGCGCCGGAAACCCCTGTAATACAGACCATCATTCCCAGTGGGATACGGACATCAATTCCTTTCAGGTTATGTTCCCTGGCATTACGGATGGTGATCCACTCTTTTGGTTTTTTTCGTGGCGATGCTTGGAGATAAGAGATACCATTTTTAAGATATCGACCTGTAATGGAACTCCCTTCTCTGATCAGGGAGTCCAAATCTCCCTGATAAACGACAGAGCCTCCATCTTTACCGGCCCCAGGGCCGAGGTCGATAATTGAATCCGATGCCCGGATCATATCTGGGTCGTGCTCCACAACAACCACTGTATTTCCTCTGTTTCGTAATTGGTGAACTGCCCGGAGAAGACGATGGGTATCTCTTGTGTGAAGACCGATGCTCGGCTCATCCAATACGTAGAGTGTTTCTGTCAGTGCGGAACCCAATGCCCTTGCTAAAGTGATCCTCTGATATTCACCGCTGGAGAGGGTTCGGGTTTGACGGGCCAGGGTGAGATAACCCAATCCCACATCGACCATAAACCCGATACGGTCTTGAATTTCTTTGAAAAGGCGCTCTCCCACTCTCTTTTGAAAATCTTTCAGGGGAATGTCTCTTAAGAATTCCTTAAGTTCTGAGATGGGCATATTGCAGAGCCCGGCAATGTCCCTTCCAGCAAGGCGGACATAAAGGGCCTCTTCTTTGAGTCGGGTATTGTGGCAGGTGGGGCAGGGGGTGTAGGCACGAAACCTGCTGAGGAAAACACGGTAATGAACCTTGTACCGTTTGCTTTCCATCCAGTCGAAGAATCCTTTTATCCCAATAAATTCCCCTTTCCCGTTGAGAAGAATCTCTTTTTGCTGAGCCAGAAGTTCCCTGAAAGGCTTCTCTATGGGAATACGATGCTTTCTGCATGCTTTCTCGACATACTCGTAAATATCTTCATAGGCCGGTGTATTGAAAGGGGCAAAGGGTTTTTCTTTCAGAGACTTTCCATCATCGGGAATGACCTTTTCCCAATCGATTCCAATGATTCTACCGAAACCCTGGCAGGTAGGGCAGGCGCCTATTGGATTGTTAAAGGAAAAGAGGAGAGGCTCCGGTTCGGAGAAGGTCATACCACATCGATTGCAGGAATAACTTCTGGTGAAGAACATTTTTCTCTGATCGGTTCCGATCACTTCTGTCTTCCCATTTCCCACCTGAAAAGCGCTCTGAATTGCCTCTGCGAGCCTCGACCTATTTTTATCATCCGATACCACCCGATCGATGAGAAGCAGAAGATGGTTTCGATTTTTCAGGTGAGAACTTGAGAAAGTGGTGAGGTCGATCACCTCGCCTTTCTCCAAGATTCTGTAATATCCATTCTTGACGAATTCCCTGATTTTTTCTTCACGCTCCTCATCTTTAGTAAATTGAACCGGGCTGAGGATCGAAATCGTTTCTCCGGGATATTGACCCAATACTTGCTCTACGACACTGCTGACTGTTTCTCCGGAGACTTTGACCTGACATTGAGGGCAGAAGACATCGCCGATTTTGGCAAAGAGAAGCCTCAGATAATCATAGACCTCTGAGGCTGTTCCCACTGTGGATCGAGCATTTTTGACGGAATTTTTCTGCTCAATGGCAATGGCAGGAGGGATTCCATAAATGGCTTCGACATCAGGACGATCCATCTTCTCAAGAAACTGGCGTGCATAGGTGGAAAGGGATTCGATGTAGCGCCTTTGTCCCTCGGCAAAGAGGGTGTCGAAAGCCAAGGTTGACTTACCAGAACCAGAGACCCCTGTGATCACGGTCATTTTGCCCCTAGGTATCCGGCAAGAGATATTTTTGAGGTTATGAGATTTTGCTCCGATGATTTCAATGAATTTTTCCATTAAAATTATTATAACACATTTGGAAAATCTTCGATTTCATTATATACTTTTGTTGATTCAGGGTTCGAGGATTCAAGGGTTCCAGGGTTTTGGTTTTATGTAAGTAATTTTACTTGGCTCCCTGGACC
>VGSD01000206.1 GCA_016875155.1 Deltaproteobacteria bacterium
GGCTGGAAAAGGGAAGGGGACCTTCCTCATGTCCTACAAAGAAAGAAAGGTCAACCCTGGCAGAGGCTCTGGAAAGATATGGTGACCCAGAGATCAAGGAGTTTGCGCGGCTGGCTTCGGTTCAAGAGGGGGCATGTTATGCAATGCGAGATGCCAAGCCGTTTGTTATGATCCCCACCAAGAGCAGAATTGAGGAGTTGATCGAATTCTCCCAGAGGATGGGCTACAAGAGGCTTGGCCTGGCTTTCTGCGGAGGGCTTACCCATGAGGCTTCGATCCTTTCTGAGGTTCTTGAGAAACATGGTTTTGAAGTGATCGCTGTTTCCTGCAAGGTGGGAGGTATCCCAAAGGAGAAGATCGGCATCAAGGATGAGGAGAAGATTCGAATCGGCGAGTTTGAATCAATGTGCAATCCCATTGCACAGGCAAAGATCTTGAATCATGCTGGAACCGATTTCAATATCATGCTGGGACTCTGCCTTGGCCACGACTCCCTCTTCTTGAAATTTGTTGATGGCCTGACAACAGTTTTTGCCGTGAAAGACCGGGTAACAGGGCATAATCCAATGGCCGCTCTCTATACCCACCGGTCCTATTATCAACGGTTGATGAAGTTAGAATTCGGCAGTCCAGAGGAGATGAAGAGTCGATTGGTTTCGGATGAAAAGAGATAGAGAGAAAGGAAAACTCTAATGCCCTCCTTTGGACAAAGGGAAAATTTTCAAACTCCAATAATCTCTTCTATAAAGATTTGCACCCATTAGTAATCAATGCCCCCTTTACGATTCTTAATAATTTTGGGCTTGACATTTAGTTGTAAAAGCGTTAACGTTAACGCATCATTCTGACTTAAACCATTAAAAGAGGAAAGGAGGTAACAAAAATGGAAGGCATGGAGAAGATAGCAAGAAAACCAGTCGGGATAACTGATACAACCTTCCGTGACGGCCATCAATCCAATTTAGCGACAAGAATGAGGGTAGAGGATATGGTACCCATTGCCGAGGAACTGGATCAGGCGGGTTTTCATTCCGTAGAGGTATGGGGAGGAGCGACTTACGATGTTTGCCATCGGTTTTTAGGAGAAGATCCATGGGAACGAGTTAGAATTTTGAAAAAACTGATGCCTAAGACCCCATTCCAGATGCTTCTCCGGGGGCAGAATTTAGTGGGGTATCGACATTACGCTGATGACCTGGTGGAAGCATTTGTGGAAAAGAGCGCAGAAGTGGGGATCGACATCTTCCGAGTATTTGATGCAGTCAATGATGAACGCAACTTCGAAACCGCTTTTAAAGTCATTAAGAGATGCAAAAAACATATTCAGGGAACGATCTGCTATTCTCTCACTGAAACACGCATGGGAGGTCCAATCTATAATATTGACTATTACCTTGAGAAAGCCAAGATCCTAGAGGGGATGGGAGCAGATTCAATCTGCATCAAAGATATGGCTGCATTGATTGCCCCTTATGATGCCTATGATCTTATCAAAGCGCTTAAGAAGACGGTGAAAATACCCATTCAGATTCACACCCATTATACCAGTGGAATGGGAACCATGACCTATCTCAAGGCGATTGAGGCGGGAGTGGATGTGATTGATACAGCGCTCGCTCCATTTGCCCTTCGTTCATCCCAACCTGCTGTTGAACCTCTTCTTGTGGCTCTTCAGGGAACGCCCTGGGATCCGAAGATCGACCTTTCGAAACTATTGAAGTTAGGAGAATATCTGGAGACAATCGCTCCGAAATATCGAGATTTTCTGGATACGACGAAGATGTCTGTCATTGATACCGCGGTGCTCAAGCATCAGATACCCGGAGGGATGATCTCAAACATGGTGAGCCAGCTCAAGCAGCAAAATGCCCTCCACAGGATTTCGGAGGTCTATGCGGAGTTGCCAAAGACTCGGAAGGATCTCGGATATCCTCCACTGGTGACACCTACCTCGCAGATCGTAGGAGTTCAGGCCGTGCTCAATGTTCTCTTCGGCCGTTATAAGATGTTGTCAAAAGAAACGCAGGACTACGTTTACGGCCTCTATGGAAAATCGCCTGTTCCGATATCGGATGAAATCCAGAAGACGGTACTGAAAGGATACAAGAAAGGAAAAGAGCCAATCACTTGCCGTCCTGCAGATGTTATCGAACTGGAGTTGGAAAAGGTGAAAGAGGAATCGAAAGACTTGGCTAAAGACCTTTATGATACCTTGATCTATGCGCTTTTCCCTCAAACTGGAACACAGTTTTTGAAGTGGAAGTATGGTTTGGAACCTGTGCCGGACAAAGTGAAACCAAAGACTATGGAGGACGTGAAGCGAGAAGATGAGGCCATCGCTAAAGCAAAAGCAGAAGCCCAGAAGAAATAATCATCAAAGGGTAGGGGGTTCTGAATCCACCCCCTACCTCTCATTTGTGTCTCAATACGCAACATGATGAATAAAAAAGTCAATATAAAAGATATTGCCAGACTCGCCAATGTATCCCACACTACTGTTTCAAGAGCCCTCAATAATAAATCCCGCATTCGTAAGGAGACCAGAGAGAAGATCCTCTCCATCGCAAAAGAGTTGGGTTATCGGCCCAATTTCGTCGCCAGAAGTTTGGTGATGAAACGGACAAAAACCCTGGGGCTGGTCATCACGAATATAGCCAATCCTTTTTATACCGAATTGGCTCAGGGGATTGAGAAGACCGCTACCAAGTTAGGATATAGCATTATCCTCTGCAGTACCCAGTCTGATATCTCCACCGAGAAACAGTATATTGAAATGTTACGGAGCAAGGGAGTGGATGGAATCATCTTCTCCTCTGCCCATATGGAAGACCCCAATATCGTCGAATTGGCCGAGGAGGAATTTCCGATTATCCTGGTCAATCGAAGGACCTACCATCCGACCGTTAAAGAGAAGATTGATTATGTAGGGGTGGATAATCTCCATGGGGGATTTTTGGCTGTGGAACACCTGATCCGACTCGGTCATAAAAGAATAGGGGTGATTGGCGGGTCCGTGGAGTCCTCGGTTGGCCTTGAGCGTTTGGAGGGCGGAAAGAAAGCGCTTCAGGCCTATGGATTGGAGCAGAGAAACGATTATTTCCTCGAAGGGAATTTTTTAAAAAGATCGGGGTATCATCGGGGAAAAGAATTTTTGAAGATGGCGGTGATGCCTACGGCGATCTTTGCGACCAATGACTATATGGCTCTGGGCGTTTATCAGGCGCTCCTTGAGGAGAGAATCAGGATACCGGAGGATGTGGCCCTGGTCGGATTCAACGATATTGAATTCTCATCGATGAAAGGGATTGAATTAACGACCATTGGTCAGAAAAAGTTTGAGATGGGTGCCATCGCTGTTGAGATGTTGGTGGATCGGATTGAGAAGAAGGATGATAAGCTCTCAGGGAGGGAGGTTTTTCTTGAACCAGAACTGATCATCCGGAAGACCTGCGGCTTTTATTTAAAAAAATATCAACGAGAACCACATAAACCATGAGTGTTAAACGATGGACATAAGTCCACCTTTATTTATAAAATGCATCGTTCATAGTTCAGAGCCTAATAGGAGGTGTTTTTATGGGAAGAAATAAGATATCGATCATTGGAGCAGGATTTGTCGGAGCCACGGCGGCTCACTGGGCTGCGGCAAAGGAATTAGGTGATATCGTTTTAGTGGATATCCTGGAGGGGATCCCTCAGGGCAAGGCCCTTGATCTTTTTGAATCGTCGCCGATCGAAGGATTTGATTCGAATGTCATCGGGACTAACTCGTATGATGAAACGAAAGGTTCGGATATCGTCATCATCACCTCAGGGGTTCCAAGGAAACCAGGGATGAGTCGGGAGGATTTGCTTGACATTAACCGGAAGATTATCGAATCCGTAGTCGGTGAGGTGATCTCAAGATCTCCGAACGCCATTCTCCTCATGGTGACCAATCCTCTGGATACCATGACCTATTTAGCCCTAAAAAAGAGCGGCCTGCCGAGAGAGAGGGTGATAGGAATGGCAGGGGTTCTGGATACGGCCCGATACCGGTCTTTCATCGCGATGGAATTGGGAGTCTCCGTTGAGGATATTCAAGCGCTTCTGTTAGGAGGACATGGGGATGAGATGGTTCCTCTTCCGAGATACACCACGGTGAGCGGCATTCCCCTCTCACAACTTCTTCCCAAAGAGAAGATTGATAAACTGGTGGACCGGGCCCGTAAAGGCGGTGGAGAGATCGTCAATCTTCTCAAGACCGGAAGTGCTTTCTACGCCCCTTCGGCAGGGGTGATTCAAATGGCAGAGGCCATCCTTAGGGATAAGAAAAGAATTCTTCCCTGCTGTGTTTATCTGAATGGTGAATATGGTTTGAAGGATATCTGTTTTGGAGTCCCAGTGAAGTTAGGTGCAAAAGGTGTAGAGTCTGTCATCGAACTCGACCTGACCGCAGAGGAGAAAAGCCTGGTAGCGAAATCTGCAGAGAGCGTGAAAAAGAGCATTCTGGAGTTGAAGTTGTAACCGTCTCCCTCACCCTCTCAAAGGCTGTGTCATTTTTCCGTTCATGGTTCGAGAACCTCACCACGAACGGAAGTCGATGTGTTAAAAACGAACTACTTAGCCGTTCGTCCTGAGCATGTCGAAGGGCGAATGGCTAAAGGGGCACAGTTTTTCAAGGAAGAGGGCGGGGTGAGGGGTGGAGGAGAACATGCGCGAGATTGATGTGAAGTTGATCACCGAAAAAGTAAGAAACCTCTGCATAGAGGCGAATACCGACCTGGGAGAAGATGTGCTTCAGTCTTTTGATAGGGCCATACAGAAAGAAGATTCTCCACTTGGAGTGGAGATACTTAAAGAGTTGAAAGAGAATGCGAGAATTGCAAAAGACGAAAAAGTTGCGATGTGTCAGGATACGGGATTTGCAGTGGTCTTCATCGAATTGGGGCAAGATGTTCACCTGGTTGGTGGAGGGTTGAAAGAGGCGATCTTTGAAGGAGTTCGTCAGGGATATAGAGACGGGTATCTGAGGAAGTCGGTGTGTCACCCCTTCACCCGGGCCAATACTGGAGACAATACTCCCGCCATCATCCATACGGAGATCGTTTCCGGAGATCAGGTGAAGATCATTGTGGCTCCGAAAGGTGGCGGCAGTGAGAATATGAGCCGGGTGGTGATGCTTACCCCATCGGATGGAATTGAAGGAATCAAGCGATATGTCGTTCAAAGGGTCAAGGAATCTGGTTCGAATCCCTGTCCTCCGACGATTGTTGGAGTGGGGATCGGAGGAACATTTGAACTGGCAGCATTACTTGCCAAGAAAAGCCTTCTCCGACCTCTCGGAAGTAGGAATCAAGAGTCGGAATTGAATCAATTGGAATCGGAAATATTGGAGGAGATCAACAGACTGGGTATTGGACCACAGGGGTTAGGAGGACGGACGACTTCACTGGCAGTTCACATTCTCATGATGCCCTGCCATATCGCCAGTTTTCCTCTGGCTGTCAACATTCAGTGCCACGCCCAGAGACATAAAGAAATTATTCTATAGGGAGATGGGGAGATACGGAGATGGGGAGATAAAAAAATTAATCACCCCATCGCCCAATCCCCCTATCTCCCCATTGTTTGTTTAACGGAGGAGTTATGACTGAGGCCATTTCTCTGAAGACACCCTTGACCGATAAGGACGTGGAAAAATTGAAGATCGGTGATAGGGTTCTGCTCAGTGGAGTAATCTATACGGGAAGG
>VGSD01000207.1 GCA_016875155.1 Deltaproteobacteria bacterium
AACCTCATCTTCAATGGCCATATCGATGTCGTCCCATCGGGAGACCCTGCTCAATGGAAATATCCTCCTTACGGGGGAAAACTCTACAAGGGAAGGATCTATGGCCGCGGATCATCGGATATGAAAGGAGGGATTGCCTCTTTCATCCATGCCATCGCTATGGTCGACCGTTCAAACATCCCTCTCAATCAAGGAAGCCTCATTCTCCATCTCGTCTCCGATGAGGAATCGCACGGCCATCAGGGCATGGGATATTTAGCCAAAAAAGGATTGATCAAGGGAGACGCGGTGATTGTCGGAGAACCGACTAACCTCGATCTAATCATTGCTCAGAAAGGCGCTCTCTGGTTTAAAATCACCACTTTTGGGAAATCCGCCCATGGCTCGAGACCTTCTCAAGGCATCAATGCCATTGAGAAGATGACGAAGCTGATGGACCGTTTAAATTCTATTCCGCTTCTGAAAGAACACTCCTTGCTTGGAAAACCGACGATCAATATCGGAAAGATTCAGGGCGGGGCAAAAGTCAATATGGTGCCGGATCGATGCGAGATCGAAGTTGACCGGAGACTGTTGCCCAATGAGAATAAAGAGGAAATCTTAAGAGAAATAAAGGAGGCTATCGAATCTCTCCAGGCCCAGGATCCCTTATTAAAGTATCAGATCGAAGAGATCGATTATGCAGAACCCTCGGAGATTCATCCGGATGAGGAGATCGTCCGGATCGGTCTTGAAGCGGTGAAGGAGGTATTGGGAGAAAGGCCAAAGGTCAGGGGTTTTTCCGGATTCACAGACGCACGCTTTTATATCAATCAATTTCATATACCCACATTGATTTTCGGCCCGGGAGGAACGGATCAATCCCATACGACCGATGAATCCGTGGAAGTAAACAACTTAATCCAGGCAGCTAAGGTCTATGCGAGGATTATTTATAACTTTTTATCTGTTCGTGAAAAATAAAATCCAAAATGGTTTAAACTCTAAACACTAAATAAATCCAAAACTCAAAAAATCAAACAGTTTTGAGTTTTGTGGTTTGAATATTTGAGTTTGTTTAGAGTTTAGGGTTTTGAGTTTAGGGTTCAACCCCTTTATTTCGAATTCATCCCTCTCGGATGATTCAACTGATATTTGAATTTCATACAAGTAGATAGGAGGACCATATGTCAATGAGACCTTTTCCGATGAATCTTAATTTTAAGACAGGGAAGCTCACGCCCAATGACCGGACCAACATCCGAAAATTGAGTGATATGAAGGGAATGTTTTTTGACACCGGGGCAGAGGGACGGATTCTTGAAAAAGAGAACCCTCTGATCTACTCCTTCAGCGAGAAAGTTCTGCCCGAAGAAAACGGCCATCTTCAACTGGCAACGACAACGATCCATCCCGGAAAAGTCGGCGATGAGTACCATATGACCAAGGGACATTATCATAGGCGTCCTGACACGTCGGAAATGTATCTGGGTCTCGAAGGGGAGGGCTGCCTTCTCATGCAGACCGTGGAAGGAGATTTCGAATCCATCGCCATCCGGCCAGGGACCGTTGCCTATATCCCGCCTTTCTGGGGACACCGGATGGTCAATACTGGGAAAACCGCTTTTGTCTTCTTTGCTGTCTATCCAGGAGATGCAGGCCATAACTATGGTGACATAGAAAAGACAGGGTTTGTTAAGATTCTCATCGAAAGGGATGGGAAACCGCTCCTGATCGACAACCCAAAATGGAAAAGAGGATGAAACTTGATATTGAAAAGATATTAAGAGAACTGAGTCCCTACCGGGAAAAGAAAGCAGCGATCAATCTGAAGCAGGCCTGTCTCCTTGTGATTGATCTACAGAACTATTTCAAACAGATTGTCCAACCTGTGTTTGGAAATATTTTAAAGGTGATTCAGTCCTGCAGGAAGACGAATATTCCCATCATCTTCACCCAGCATGGTCATACGGATCCGTCCTGGGACGGGGGTGGTTTGGAGAAGTGGTGGGGGGAGTTGATCATCGTCGGCTCAGAGGATTGGAAATTTCTTCCAGGGATGACGGTCGATCCAGGAGATACCATTCTTCCTAAAAAACGTTATAGTGCTTTTTTTGAGACCGATCTGGATGAGAGGCTTCGATCAAGAGGTATTAAAGATTTGATCATCTCAGGCGTGATGACGAACCTTTGTTGTGAGACCACGGCTCGCGATGCCTTCATGAGAGACTACCGCGTTTTTATGCTCATTGATGGAACCGCCACCCGAAAGAGTGATCTCCATCTCGCAACACTAAAGAACCTCGGTTTCGGGTTTGCCTACCTCCTCACCTGCGACGAATTGATCCAAACACTAAGGTAAATGGATCACGGTTACGAAGCCCGTTTCGTAATTCGGTAACGGTTACGTTTAAAAGAGTTAAACACGACAGACGTAGCCTTTTATTAATACGATACGTTCACCCTTCGACAAGCTCAGGGTGAACGGCTTTTTTCCGATCATGGTGAGTCTGTCGAACCATACCCTTACCATTAGACTTTTATTTTCTGAGCGATCAACCTCTCTCCACCTTCTTCAACACCTCTTCCAAAATCGTCAGGGCCGTGTCAGCCTCGTTCTGGTTGATGATCAGGGGCGGCACAAGGCGAATCACATTTTCCCCGCATCCCAGAATCAGGAGTCCTTTTTCAAAACAGGACTGGATGACGGTATTTCTTTCCTCAATGGCTTTCTTTCTACTCACTCGGTCTTTAATCAATTCTATTCCGATCATTAATCCCCTTCCCCTCACTTCACCGATGAGATTGAATTGTTTCTGAAGGTCCTGTAGTTTCTCAAGGATATAGTTTCCTATCTTCGCCACATTTTTAATGAGACCCTCTTCTAAAAGTTCGATCGTGGCCAGGGCTGCCTGACAGCTGATCGGATTTCCACCAAAGGTGCTTGCATGAGATCCAGGGACCCAATCCATTACCTCGGTCTGAGAGACTGTGGCTCCAAGTGGCATTCCGGAAGCAATGCCCTTGGCTAGGGCAATGATATCCGGAACCACGCCCCAATGTTCAATGGCCATCATCCTCCCTGTTCGTCCCATACCTGTTTGAACCTCATCCGTGACGAAGAGAATTCCAAACTCCTTTGCCAGTTCATAAAGTCTTTGATGAAACTCCGGTGGAGGCACAATATATCCGCCCTCGCCCTGAATCGGTTCAACGAAAATTGCAGCCACCTCTTCCGGAGGAATGGACCGTTTGAAAAGATCCTCACGGATCCATTCCACACAGGCAATCTCACATTTCGGGTATTGGAGATGATAGGGACATCGAAAGCAGTAAGCATAGGGGATATGGGTGATTCCGGGGACAAGAGGAGAAAAACCCCTCTCGTGAATCACCTTGCTTGCGGTCAAGGAAAGGGCGCCCATGGTGCGCCCATGAAAGGCTCCAAGAAAGGCAAGGACTCTGGGCCGCTTGGTATGATAACGCGCCAGTTTCAATGCGGCTTCTATGGCCTCTGCTCCGGAATTTCCGAAGAAGACCCTCTTCTCCTTTGGCCCTGGTGTGATTTCACCCAATTTCTGGGCAAGCGTGGATTGGACATCATAATAGAAATCTGTCCCTGACATATGGATGAACTGTTCTGCCTGGCGATGAATCGCCTCAACGATCCGCGGATGGCAATGGCCTGTATTGCAGACAGCGATTCCCGAAGTGAAATCGAGGAAGCGATTCGAGTCCACATCCTCCACCATTGCTCCCTGTGCCCGCTTCACCACAAGGGGATAGACACGCGTATAGGATTGGGAGACAAACTTCTGGTCCTTTTCCAGAACCTTTCTCGCCTCCGGTCCGGGAAGTTCGGTTACGATCGAAGGAATCATATCCATTTTCATCTCTTCCTCCTTTTGACTGAGGTAAGGCCCTCGGTCATGCAGACTTCCACCCATCTGTTCTTCTTTCTATTATAAGGGGTTCTGGAAATTTAGAGTAGAGAATTTTTAAGAAAGAAGACGATCCCCCCTTAATTATTGCTTGTCCATAAACTAACAGTTTTCAAAAAGATTGTCATTCCCCGCAAAGGCGGGGAATCCAGGTCTTTCAAAACCCTCTGGATGCCCCGATTTAATCGGGGCATGACGGCAAAAGGAGTTTATTGATGGGTCTTAAGGGTTGGATAAAAGATAAGCCAGATTATCGAGGATCGTGGTGAAGAAGACATCCTTTGCCACAAATCCTTCCGGTACGATGATCTGTGTGGGAGCAAAGTTAAGAATACCTCTCACCTCTGCTTCCACCAACAGATCAGCGACCCCCTGTGCTTCTGAAGGAGGAGTGGTGATGAGGCCAATCTCGATCTTCCTTTCTTTTGCCACCTCTTTGAGTCGGTTGACATGAAGGACCTCGACGGGTTTACCAAGTTTTTCCGAAACCCGTCCGATCACTTTCGGGGGATCAATGTCAAATGCCGCTACAATCTTATAATTCTGCTTCAAAAAATCTTTGTAAGAAAGCAAGGCAGAGCCTAAATTCCCGATGCCGATCACCGCCATTTTCCATTCTTTGTTCGATCCCAGAATCTTTTTGATATTGCCGAGCAGGTCTTTTACGTAGTAACCCACCCCACGAATGCCAAACTCCCCAAAATAGGCTAAATCCTTTCTTACTTGAGCAGCATTGACCATGCACCGGTTGGCCAACTGGGCAGAAGAAACAACTTCTTCCCGTGCCTGTTCCATCTCTTCGAGGCATCTCGAATATCGTGACAATCTTCTGATCGTTGCTTCTGGTATCTTTTGATATTTCAATTTTGTGACTCCTTTCACAAAACTTGTGAAGAATTTATTAAATTATAATTCCTTTGTCAAGTATTTCGTTTAAAAAAAGCCCTATACGGAGTGAAGTATAGGGCTCACCATCTAACCCATTAATTTTAAACAACATTTATATTTTACAATGTCTTTATCTCACTTCTTTTTAGACAATTGTTTGATCGCATCATCAAGGCGATGATTCGCAACCTCCAATAGCTCCTCCATATATTCAAGATTGTGGACCCCTTTACCCTTCATGGCCAGATTATAATTTAACTCCGCCTCTCCAAAGGGCTTTCGATATACAAAAGTATGACCTCCACGGACTTCAATCCTTCTGATCTCCTCCCTTACTTTTTCAATTTTTGGAGTCAATTTTGTCAACCATCCATCGGAATTTTTCTTCCATTGCGTGAGCTTCTCACCGTAACTCTGGTCATGGCACTCAATGCACCGTTTCTTGATGTCATCTAAGGAATCTTTCTTTTTGGCAGGAACACCGCGATGGCAATCAATACATTCGACCACGTCTAACTTACTGCTTGGGTTCTCTTTTACGCCAATGCCTCCTTTTCCTTGCACCAGCCTTTTAACCGAAATGTGACAATCCTCACATTTGACCTTCTTGATCTGTTTTCCGTGATGGCATTCTTTGCAATTTTTAAAAAAGGTCTTTCCATGGTTGTCACGCGGGGAGTGACAATCCATGCATTTAAGGTTCTTCTTGAGCACATGGGTGTCATGGGAAAATTTGGTGTCGTTGAAAGGAACAGCCTGTTTCTCAATCCCGATATGGCAGAGCGAGGTGCAGGTCATCTCTATCCTGAATTCTTTTGACTGATAACCTTTGTCGAGGGCAGACAATGCCTGTTCGGTCTTGCTGTTGGCAACATTGAGGAGCTTGAAGGCGTATTCGATATTGT
>VGSD01000208.1 GCA_016875155.1 Deltaproteobacteria bacterium
TCCAGTATGATATTTTGCTCAACGGGAGCCAGAATGTTCTGACGACTGAGAAGGATGCTATGGGCAGGGGAATTATGACGGCCGGAGGCCCTCGTGAAAAAGATGAGCAATACAGAAATATCATCCTCACCATCGACAAACAGGTCCAGCATGTGGCTGAAACCGAATTGAGCCATGCAATTCAAAAAACGGGTGCAAAGGGGGGCATGGTCATTGTCATGGATCCAATGACCGGAAAGATCCTGGCCCTGACCTCCTATCCGTTATTCAATCCGAATCAGTTTATTCAATACCGTCCCAAATCATGGAGAAACCGGGCGATCTCCGACGTCTTCGAACCGGGCTCCATGTTTAAGGCTTTTCTTGCAGCAGCGGTTATCGAAGAGAAGATCGTTCGGCCCAATGATTCGTTCTATTGTGAAAACGGGTCCTATACCGTCTATGACCGAACGATCCGTGACACTTCAAAGCATGGGTACCTCACCTTCCAACAAGTGATCAAAGTGTCGAGCAATATTGGGGCTGCGAAGGCAGCAGAGAAGATGGGGCAGGATCGGTTTTACCGGTATCTCTGCAATTTTGGGTTCGGAGAGAAAACAGGCATTGGTCTTCCCGGCGAGGCAAAAGGGATTTTCCAGCATCCGAGGTACTGGGCTCCAGTCACGCTGGACACGATCGCTTACGGACAGGGGATTGCGGTCACAGGGATTCAGATGGCGACGGCACTTTCAGCGATTGCCAATGGTGGAATCCTGATGAAGCCTTATGTGGTGGAGAAGATCACGGATGAGAAGGAAGTGGAGGTTCAATCTTTTAAACCGACACCAGTCAGACGAGTCATCTCAGAAGAGACAAGCCGAGCGGTGATGGCTTTGCTTAAAGCGACCACAGAGAAGGGAGGGACTGGAGAACAGGCCGTTCCTCAGGGCTATGAGGTCGGTGGAAAGACAGGCACAGCCCAGAAACCGGATAGCATTTTGGGAGGGTATTCTGAGGACAAGTTTGTCAGCGGCTTTATTGGGTTTGCTCCTGCGGACGAACCGAAGATCGTCGTCATGGTTGTGATCGATGAACCTCAGGGATCGATTTATGGAGGGATTGTTGCGGCCCCCGTATTCCGGGCGATCGTTGAAAAGGTTCTTCCCTACCTCAATATCCTCCCGAGGGGAACGATGATCGTTAAAAACGAATCAGAGCCCTCCGCCAAAAGAGATCCAGCGTGGACATTACCCGTGATTGATGGCGTCAAGGTGGGGAAGGGTACGGAGAGAGGTGTGATGCCAGACCTGACCGGATTATCGATGCGAAGCGCACTGAGCCGTATTGAAGGAAGAGGGTTGATCATCAGGGTTTCCGGAAACGGGAGGCTTGTAGAGCAGGTTCCAAGAGCCGGATCACTGATCGATAAAGGGGAGATCTGTATTCTGAAGTTTGAATCTCCGTCATAGTTCGGAGTCTTTAATTTTAAAGTTTTAATTTTTTTTACTCCGAATTCCGAACTCCAAACTGTGAACTTAAACTTTATGGAATTGATGAAACTACTCGAAGGGGTGAAGGTTAGAAAGATCGTCGGAGAAACCCAGAAAGAGATTAGCGGAGTTGCTTACCATTCCCAACAAGTCGGGAAAGATTACCTTTTTGCGGCCATCCGTGGATTGGAAGCAGATGGCCATCGTTTCATCAATGAGGCGATCGATCGAGGAGCAGAAGCCATCCTGTTAGAAGAAGGGGCCGGGGTGAGCGGGAGGACCGCCATTTTCGTTCCGAACAGCCGTCAGGCTCTGGCAAAGATTGCCTCAACCTTTTATGGCAACCCGACAGCCAACCTGTATCTTATCGGCATCACCGGTACGAATGGAAAGACGACGACCACCTATCTCATGGAATCAATCCTCAAGAGGGCAGGGTATAAAGTGGGCGTGATCGGAACAATTAATTACCGGTACGGTCAGAAAGTCGTACCCGCATTAAACACCACGCCCGAATCCCTCGATCTTCAGAGAATTCTTTGGGAAATGTCCCGGGAGGGGATCTCCCATGTGATCATGGAGGTTTCCTCCCATGGCCTCGACCTCGATCGTGTCTTCGGATGCCAATTCAATGGAGCTATCTTTACGAACTTCACCTCCGACCATTTAGACTACCATCAGACCCTGGAACGATATTTCCAAAGCAAACAGAAGTTATTTTCCGAATCGCTGATGAAGAGCGAGAAAGCTGGGCGGTTTGCCGTGACCAATGCTGACGATCCAAAAGGGGAAGAGATGGTAAAAGGGGTGGCTCTTCCCATTCTCCGTTATGGCCTGGGAAGTTCCTGTGATTTTTCAGCAACGGAATTGGCTCTTACGTTTGAAGGCATCTCCTGTCGGATCAAGACTCCCAAAGGGAAGTTTCCTCTCCATTCAAAGTTGATCGGAAGATTCAACCTCTACAATATCCTGGCGGCTGTGGCAGCAGGATTCGGAATGGGACTTTCGCTGGAGGTTCTAAAAGAGGGAGTGGAAGGCGTAGAGGGTGTTTCAGGAAGGTTTGAGAAAGTGGCCAACCAAAAGTCCATTCATGTCATTGTGGACTATGCCCATACCCACGATGCCCTCGAGCGAGTTCTATTAGGCCTGAGAGACACGCTGATCAATACCTCCCGAAACAGAGGAAGGATGATCACGGTCTTCGGTTGCGGAGGCGACCGTGACCGGACCAAACGACCCCTTATGGGAGAGGTCGCAGGAAGGTATAGCGATCTGGTGGTGCTCACATCGGATAATCCGAGGACAGAAGATCCTCTTGCGATTATCGAAGAGGTGGAGAAAGGGTTTCAGTTCCTTTCGCTCGAGGAGTGGGATCGAAACAGGATGGAGGTTTGGAGATCAAAGAAGGGATACCTGAAGGTTCCTGATCGGAGAGAGGCCATCCGGATGGCCATTCAATTGGCACAGCCCGAAGATACCGTTTTAATCGCAGGTAAGGGCCATGAGGATTACCAGATCATCGGAAAAAAGAAGTTCCCCTTTGATGATCGGGTTGAAGCAAGGAAGGCATTGGAGGAAGCGTGACCTTTCATCTCAGTGAAATCCTGAATGCCACCGGAGGAAAGCTCCTGCAGGGGAGAGGGGATGCTATTTTTGAGGCCATCTCCACGGACTCAAGGACCGTGACAGAAGGGGACCTCTTCATCGCTCTGAAAGGAGAGCGATTCGATGGCCACCATTATGCCATCGAATCTCTGAGAAAGAATGCAGGAGGAGTGCTGATTGAAGAGGATAAGGTTGGAGACATCCGCTGGAATGGTTATCAAACAAAAACGGTCATCGCGGTGAAGGATACGCTTTACGCCCTCGGGGATATTGCGCGGAACCAGAGACGCAAGTTCGGCACGCCGGTCGTTGCCCTGACAGGAAGTAATGGAAAGACGACGACAAAGGAGATGATCTCGGCCTGCCTCGAGACCACTTTCCCTATTCTCAAGACAAAAGGGAATCTGAACAACCTCATCGGGCTTCCCCTTACCCTTCTCAATCTGACGGAGAGGGAGAGATTGGTTGTCCTTGAGATGGGGATGAATGTGCCAGGCGAGATCAGAAGACTAACAGAGATCGCAGAGCCGGATGTGGGTTTGATCACCAATATCCAGAGCGCCCACCTTGAAGGGATGGGTTCTCTGGAGAAGATCAAAGAAGAGAAGGGAGAACTCTTCCGCAGGATGAGAGGGGACGGAACAATCATCATCAACCAGGATGACCCCAGGGTGGTAGCTCTCGGTGAAGAGTTCCATGGGCAGAAGATTACATTCGGAATCAACCATTCTGCTGATGTGATGGCGCGGGAGGTGCGCCTCAAGGGGAGAGAGGGAACTTCTTTCATTCTGGTCATAGAAGAGGAAGAGAGAGAAATCCGCCTTCCACTCTTGGGAAGGCATTTCGTTTATAATGGACTTTCTGCGATTGCCACGGCGAGCCTTTTCGGGATTGAACAGGAGAGAGCGATAGAGGCCCTAGAGCAATTTCAGCCTTTTCCAATGAGGATGGAAATCCTTTCCCTTGGAACTGGAAGGACTCTGATCAATGATGCCTACAATGCCAATCCGAGTTCGATGGAATTGGCTCTCCAGACTCTTTCAGAGATGAAAAGAGAGGGCAGGGCCATTGCCGTTTTAGGCGATATGCTGGAATTAGGAGAATTCACCGAAGAGGCGCATCGCCAATTGGGGAAGAGAGTGGCTCAACTTCCCATTGACCTTCTTTTGGCGATCGGGGAGAAGGCTCCCGTCGTTGTGGAATCTGCCATTCGGGAAGGAATGGCACATGAGCAGGCAAAGGTTGTGGAGAGTCATTCCGAAGTTGTTTCCATATTGAGAGAGGCCTCCCTCGAGGGAGACTGGATACTGGTGAAGGGTTCAAGAGGAATGAGAATGGAGAAAGTGGTCGAGGGTCTGAAAAACAGAAGGGAGGAAAGGGATGCTCTATCATCTGCTCTATCCTCTTCATGAGTTGATCTCCATTTTTAATGTCTTCCGTTACATCACCATCCGGACGGTCTATGCAATCCTGACCGCCCTGCTTATCAGTTTTGTGATCGGCCCCTGGATCATTGAGAAGTTGAGGGCTTTTCAGATCAAGCAGGTGGTGAGAGAGGATGTCCCATCGAGGCATCTCGCCAAGAACGGGACCCCAACCATGGGAGGCAGTCTGATCCTGATGGCACTCCTCATTCCGACCCTTCTCTGGGCTGACCTGAAGAATCCCTATATCTGGATCGTGCTATTGACGACTCTGGGGTTCGGAACACTTGGGTTTCTCGATGACTATAAAAAGATTCGGGATAAGAACGGCATGGGCATTAAGGCCCGGTATAAATTTCCCATCCAGTTAGCCATAGGGCTTGTGGCAAGCTGGGTTCTGTTCAACCTCATTGGCCACGACTCGAGGCTGATCTTTCCCTTCTTCAAGAGAGTGATGCCGAATCTCGGAGGCTGGTACATCCTCTTCGGAATGTTTGTCATTGTAGGCACGGCCAATGCCGTCAATCTGACGGATGGTCTGGATGGGTTGGCCATTGGACCGGTATTGATTGCCAGTGGCACCTTCATCCTTTTCTGTTATTTAGCTGGGCATTACCAGTTTGCCAGTTATCTTCAGATTCCCTTTGTGAAAGGGAGCGGAGAACTGACCGTCTTATGCGGAGCCCTGCTTGGTTCCGGCCTGGGTTTTCTTTGGTTCAATACATATCCTGCTCAAGTCTTTATGGGTGATGTCGGTTCGCTGGCATTGGGTGCGGCCCTGGGGACGATTGCCGTGGTGACGAAACAGGAATTTCTTCTGGCGATCGTGGGCGGAATCTTTGTCGTCGAAACCCTTTCGGTCATCATTCAGGTCATCTCTTTTAAATTGCGCAAGAAGAGGGTTTTCCGGATGGCTCCCATCCATCACCATTTCGAATTGAAGGGCTGGGCAGAACCGAAGATCATTGTCCGGTTCTGGATCATCGCAATCATCCTTGGATTGATTGCCATCGGCACATTGAAACTGAGGTAACCCATGGAATATTGGAAGAATGGAACATTGGAATATTGGGTTAAGAAGGTGTTTACCCATTATTCCATCATTCCAACATTCCATTTGAAACTATGGATCTTCACGGCAAAAAAGTATTGGTGGTTGGTTTAGCGAAGACAGGGCTGGCAACGGT
>VGSD01000209.1 GCA_016875155.1 Deltaproteobacteria bacterium
TCACCCGGTCGGATGCGATTAGAGAAACAGAATATTCTGCCACTTCCGTCAATGGATATCTTCCCTCAAGAACCGAGAAGAGGACACCTTACCTCCGGAACGTTTTTGAGCCATCGCTGGAATATCAATTCGGCAAGGACAGCCTCTTTTCCATCAACTATCGCAATAATGTTTATCGGATCGATAGCCGGACATCCAAAGACAGTACAGAGAACTACATCAGCCCCAAAATCATCTATTGGTTCAACATTCGACATGGAGTCTCTTTGGAGTATGGCCTGACGCTTGGCAATTTTGAGAGATCTCCAGACCTGATCGGCCATATGGGAACGGGCCGATACACATACCGGTTTAATCCGAAAACTTCACTCTTCGGCGAATATACTCAACTGTGGAGGGATTTCGATTCCCCTTCCGTTGATTACACGATCTACCGACCCAGCTTAGGGGTCGAACATGCCATCACTCCATCACTCAGCGCCAAGGTTCAGGGGGGTTATTACTGGAAAGATCCTGACCTCGGTAAGACTCAGGGAGGGCCTTATTTCGACATCCTCATCACTCAGCGAGGGCTGAGGACTACCTATGTTCTCTCGTTGACGGGCGGATATACAGAGGACTACTTTTCATCCGAAAATAGGGGCTTCACTAAATATTACAGGGTCTTGGGAAGGGTGAACCATCAGATTGCCAAAAAGATGAATGTCGGGCTTTTTAGCAGTTATGAATGGGGCAAAATTCCTGAAGTGGTGATCGGTAGTGAAAAAGAGATAAATCGGATATGGGGAATTGGAGGAACAGCCTCCTATCAACTTTTCAATTGGTTAACCCTAGCCCTCGAGGCTTCTCATCGTGGAAACAATTCCAATTTCGATGCAAAAGACTATGGCGAATATCGGGGACTGCTAAAAATCACAGCAACCTTTTGAGAGGAGAAAAAAATGATCAATCCAGAAAAATCATTCAATATCCATGACTATATCGAAATTTTTTGGAGGAGAATCTGGTATATCGTCATCCCCTTTGTCCTGATTCTGTGCGGGGCTCTCTTTTTTGCAATCATCTCTCCCAAGGAATATCGGGCCTCCACGCTGATCCTGGTCACCCCTCAGAAGGTCCCAGAGAACTTCGTCAGGCCCACGGTCACCTCGAAGATCGAGGAGCGACTCGCCTCCATCGGTCAAGAGATCATGAGTCGGACTCGCCTGGAACAAGTGATCGCACAATTTAAGCTCTATCCCGAGGAGAGCAAATCGTTGAGCAAGGAAGGGGTTTATGAGTTGATGCGAAATAACATTCAGGTTGTTATAAAAGGGAAAGAAGGGTATTTCACGATTTCCTACATTGGGAAAGACCCCCAAATCGTCACAACTGTCACCAATAAATTGGCCTCTCTCTTTATCGAGGAAAACCTTAAATTGCGGGAGCAACAAGCCCAGGGAACTTCGGAATTTCTTGTCATTGAATTGAATGCGACCAAGGCCAAACTCGAAGAGCAGGAAAAAACACTGACTCAATATAAGAGACAGTTTATGGGAGAACTTCCGGAACAGAAGGACGCAAATATAAAGGTTCTTGAACAACTCCAGTTTCAGAACCAGAGGACTGGTGAAAATATCAGGGCCGCCCATGACCGAAAACTCATTATCCAGAAACAACTTGCCGACACCGAACTGCTCATCGCCGCAGCCATCAAACAACAAGAGGACTCTCTGGTTCCTTCTTCATCACCCGGCCAGACAGAAAAAGGGTCGCGTCCCGCCAGTAAAGATCCAAACGAAGTCCAACTGGAACAGATGAAACACCAGCTGAGCGACCTTCAGGCCAAATACACCGAGAAACATCCTGACATTACGGTGCTCAAGAAGAGGATCACTGAACTTGAAGCAAAAATCGCAAAGGAACGGTTGGAAAAGGAGACAGGGGAAAAAAAGGAACCCGAATCAAACATCACAACGACCCCATTGCCTCCTCCTAAAATCGTTACCAAAAAAGAAGCCAGGGATTACGTTAAGCTGAACCCTCGATACAAAGAGATGGAGAGCCAGCTCATTGCCACCGAGCTGGAGATCACCCGTATGAAGGAAGAAGAGGAAAAGGTGAGGGGACAGATCTTAAAATATCGAGAGAGGATTGAAAACACACCCCTCCGGGAATTAGCCATGGCGAACCTGAGCAGGGATCATCAAAACACAAAAGATCTCTATCAGACACTCTTAAAGAAAAGTGAAGAAGCTCAGCAGGCCGAGAATCTGGAGCGTCGCCAGAAAGGGGAACAATTCAAGATCATCGATGCAGCCAGACTCCCCGAGAAGCCCTTCCGGCCAGACATCCTCAAGATCCTTTTAATCGGGCTTACATTGGGTTTGGCCTCGGGTTTTGGTTTGGCCTTCTTTAGGGAGCAGATGGATCATTCTTTCCGGGACGCCGAAGATCTCGAAGCGACAGTGGGTTTCAAAGTGTTGGCGAATATTCCGAAAATTGAGAAGAAAGCCGCTTAATCGATGTATACGAAATTTTATCAATTTAAAATAAAACCCTTTGAGATCACTCCAGATCCGAAATTTCTCTTCCTGAGTGAAAGCCATAAAGAAGCGTTGGCTCACCTCACCTATGCGGTCAGAGAGAAAAAAGGGTTTACGGTGATCACGGGAGAGGTGGGAACAGGGAAGACGACACTGGTTCAGACGCTTTTGAGCCGATTGAATGGAAACACAAAAACGGCCTATATCTTCAATCCCATCTTGGGATCTACGGACTTCATCCACTCGATCTGCGAAGATTTAGGAATGAAGACGCTTAAAAAATCAAAAGGACAATATATCCATCAACTCCAACAATATTTGCTGGATTGTTATTCTCGAAATGATAATGTCGTTTTGATCATCGATGAAGCTCATACCCTTGATCCAAAGCTCCTTGAAGAGGTTCGTCTGCTTACCAATCTGGAGACCCCAAAAGCGAAACTCCTCCAAGTCATCTTATTGGGTCAGCCAGAGCTCAATGGTATCCTCGATAGCCCAGAATTGCGACAACTCAAACAGAGAGTGAGCCTTCGTTACCATCTGAAACCTCTTAGCCAAAGTGACACCCTTCAATTTATTAAGAAAAGGATAAGAATGGCAGGGGCTCCTGATTCGGACATCTTTACACCGAAGGCGATCAATGAGATTTACCGCTACTCAAAAGGAATTCCAAGACTCATCAACATCGTCTGTGATAACGCCTTATTGATTGGATATGCGAACGACCAGAAAATGATTGGACCTAAAGTCATTCGTGATGTCATCGATCAATTGGAGGGAATAGGGACGAAGAAAAGAAAGAGGCGGCTTGTGATCCCGGCAGTTGTGGTCCTTTTTTTGTTGATCTGCGGAGGACTCTCTTTTGCCCTATGGAAAGAAACGTTCCCCAATGTGAAAGCAGAAATGATAGAAAAAACCCGAACCATCACAAGGACAGTGGAAAAAATTTACCACGAAGCGGTAAGGAAGTTTTTCAATTAATCTTTTTAAAAAATAGGTGGAGGGAAGAAAAGATGAGCAAGATCTATAAGGCATTAGAAAAAGCGGAAAGGGAAAGAGAAGGCGGGGGCCATTTGCCTCCGGTTTCAGAAATCGAAAATGAACCTCTCGTCAGAAGGAAGGAATCCAAGTTTGAGGGGTTGCCTGTGGAACCCACGATTTCTGAACCTAATTTGGTCACATTTTCTCAACCGGGGTCTGTTGCCACCGAACAATTTCGGAAGTTGAGGACCCATCTGCTTCGTCTTAACCTGACGGACCCGCCAAAGACGATTATGGTCACGAGCGCAACGAGCGGAGAGGGTAAGACCTTCGTCGCCACTAACCTGGCAGTCAATATCGCCACCTATTTTCATGTTCACGCTCTACTGGTGGACTGCGATCTCCGTAACCCTCAAATCACGAAATGGTTCGACCTTAAGAATGGTCAAGGTCTCTCCGACTATCTCAAAGGTGATGGAAATCTCTCAACCTACCTATTTAACACAGAAATAGAAAAACTGAAGTTGCTTCCAGGAGGTAGTATCCAAAACAATCCTTCGGAGCTCATTGGCTCTAAAAAGATGGAGCTCCTGATCGGCGAATTGCGAAATCGTTATAAAGACCGGATGATCATCCTCGATACCACTCCTCTATTGGCAACCTCTGAACCTGAGGTGTTGTCCAAATTAGTTGACGGCATCATCATTGTCGTCAGGGCTGGAATCACCCCTCGAGAGACCGTGAGGCAAGCCATTGCATCATTGGAGAAGGAGAAGATTGTCGGTTTTGTTCTCAACGACCTCCATTTTAAATCCTCTGCCCTCTCGTCACGCTATTTCGGCGCAGACGGATATTATTACAAATATGGTTACGGTTATGGAAAAAACAATTCAACCGCTCAAAAGAGGTGGAAAAAAATTCTTCCGTTTCAGGGAAAAAGCGAAAACTAAGAATTGCTGTTCGTTTACGGTGTTACAGTTTTAGGAAAAACTAAAAATAAGAAAACAATGGAGCGGTAATAAAAATAACCTTGCGTTAAACTCGAGACTCGAAATGATGAACTCCAAACTTGAGACGATGAACTGGTACGTAATACAAACGAAACCCAAGCGTGAAGAAGAAGTAATCTCCCATCTCTCCCTAAAAGGAGTGAATATCTTCGGACCTAAAATCGAATCTTTCTCCATGAGAACGGGAAAGATGGTGAGAGAATTAAAACCACTCTTCCCGGGTTATCTTTTCGGGAAGTTCAATCTTGAACAGGACTATTCCCTGGTCCGGTGGGGCAGGGGGGTCAAGACAATCCTTGGCTTTGGGGGGTATCCCATCCCTGTCTCCGAAGAGGTGATTGAGATCATCCGGAACCGTGCCGACCCTATGGGTATCATAAGAAGGACTGTCCACTTCAAACCCAATGATTGTGTAAAGATCAAATCAGGGCCATTAAAGGACCTGGTTGGGATCTTTGAACGGTGGGTATCAGACAGCGAACGGGTCAGGATCCTTTTGAACCTGATTGGATACCAACCGGCTATAGAAATGCATTACTCAATGCTTGAAAAAGTCGCTTAAAAAAGTCCTGCGGTTTTGAAGTAATGCCGTGCTGCAGTGCATGAGGTGATAAATGAAAATCGAAAGATTTGAAGAAATTCAGTCATGGCAGGAGGGGAGAGTATTAACAAGGAAGATTTATGGACTTACAAATAAGCCCCCTTTCAAAGGAGATAGGGGGCTTTGCGAACAGATACAGAAAGCCTCGGTTTCAGTGATGGCTAATATTGCCGAAGGCTTTGATAGACAATCAAAAAAAGAATTCAGTAAATTTTTAAATTATGCATCTGGGTCCGCTTCAGAAATTCAGAGTCATCTTTATGTAGCCTTAGATCAGGGATATATTTCTGAAGATGATTTTCAGAAAACTTATAGCCAAGCTAGAAAAACAAAAAGTTTAATAAACGGGTTTATTGCATATCTTAAAGGTAAAAAGAAATAACGGCAAATTGATTAAACAGCAGCACCGCTGCACAGCAACACCGCAGCACGGCAGTTTTAATAGTTATAAACAGCAGCACTGCAACACGGCAGCACTAATTAACCACTTTATGTGGTCTCAAAATTCAAATGGGATGTCTTCATTCGT
>VGSD01000210.1 GCA_016875155.1 Deltaproteobacteria bacterium
GTGGCTGGAGTCGCTGCTGTGGATGAAGACACGGCACTGGAAGCGCTCTCGCTCATCAATGTCACCTACGAAGTGCTTCCGGCTGTCTTTACCATCGAGGAGGCTCTTGCGCCCGGCGCACCACAACTCCACGACGTCTATCCCAATAACATCAATATCCACGTCCACATTGACGTGGGAGATGTTGAAAAAGGTTTTGCTAAATCCCATCTCGTCAGGGAAGATACCTTTACCGCACCGGAGGATTCTTATTTCCAGGGCGAACCCTATGCCGTGGCAGCCCAGTTCGACCATGCGGGAAACCTTGAAATATGGATGCCCAATGCCGGACCTCATCTCAAGGCGAAACCCCTCTCGAATGTGCTCAAAATCCCTCTCAACAAGGTCAGAGTGCGTAAAATTACCATCGGCGGCGCCTTTGGAGGTCGTTCTGAAATATCGCCTGCTGATGTGATCTGTGCATTCCTTGCGAAGAAGGCCCAGCGCCCTGTGAAGATTGTCTACACACGTGAAGAAAATACCGTCTGCACGCGACAGGCCCACTCGATGATCGCCAAAATAAAAACGGGTGTTGACAGAGAGGGAAAGGTGGTAGCCCGTGACATCACCTGCCACATGGATGGTGGTGCCTATAGCTCCACAGGCCCCATTGCAACCTCTGTGCCTTTCCTCTGCATGGAACAGGCCTACCGGATGGAGAACGTCCGCTATAACGGCTACCGTGTTCTTACGAATAAGCCCATCCGTGGGATGTTCCGCACCCATGGCAGGGCTTTTGCCTGCGGCGTTGACATTCAGCTCGACATGTTCGGCGAAGCATTGGGAATCGATCCGCTCACCATGCGTCTTCGTAATGCCAGACAGATCGGCGACACCACACCAACCAAGTCCTATGTGGCAAGTTGCGGTCTTACCGAAACGATCGAGAAGACAGGCAAGAAGTCGCAATGGAAAGAAAAATTTGGGAAGTTGCCCCCCTTTCACGGCATTGGCATTGGTTGCAACTCCGTGCAGACCGGTTTTCCCATGGGAATCAGAGGGGGCTCACAGGCATTTATCAAACTGAATGAGGATGGCGGCGTGACCGTCATTACCGGCATCGTGGATAATGGCCAGGGTAATGACCACATGATCGTTCAGATCGTCGCAGAAGAACTGGGACTCACACCGGATGACGTACAACTCATCACTGCTGATACGGAAGTGACCCCCAGTGACCCAGGTTCCTATTCGATGTGTGAGACCTTCATCGGAGGAAATGCCGTGCGTCTTGCCGCGCAGGACGTGAAGAAAAAACTTTTCAGGATCGCTGCCACTGAGTTTGGGGTTGGCGAGGAGGAGCTGAGTGCGAAGAACCATAAGATCTTCGTAACAAAGGATCCCCAGCAATCGATGAGCATTGCAAAGGTTGTACGCATGGCGCTCACTCGAAATGAATCGATCAGCGGAGAAGGCTCCTACTGGCCTCAAGTGGACTGGAAACGCGAATGGGTTAAAAACCCTTATGGCCAACTTTCAGAGACCTTTTCTTTCGGCACTGTCATCTGCGAGGTGAAGGTCGATCCCGAAACAGGCCAAGTGGAGGTCTTGGAAGTGACAGCCTCACAGGACGTAGGCTATGCGCTCAACCCGAAAGTCATCGAGGGACAATTTGAAGGGGGCGTGGCCATGGGAGGACAGGGCGGGATGCTGACAGAATATCTTCAGTGGTATGAAGGTAGGGTCCTGACCCCGACGCAGCTCGGTTACCTCGTGCCTCTGGCCATTGATATGCCGAAGATCAATGACATCATCGTTGAGACCATTGACCCCAAAGGCCCATACGGTGCAAAAGAGGCGGGCATGTCCGTAGCCATGAGCGCAGCGCAGGCTTACTGTGGCGCCATCTCCAATGCAGTGGGTGTTTACTTCCACGAATATCCCATCACGCCGGATAAAATACTGAAGGCCATTGAAGAGAAAAAGAAGAAGAACCGAAAAGGTTAGCCTTAATGTCACCTTGAAAAGGGAGGCAGATGTGCTTCCAAATCTTTACAATTGCGGAATTTTTATATGTTTTATGGGTAACATACGAGTTCACTTGAAGTGATGTTTGCAATAGGCTTGAAAGGTTAGTAGTAAACAGTTAAAGGTACCGCTGTAAAGGTTTTACAGCACACCTACCTCCCTTTTCGTATATTTTTTATGTAATTGGAAGGTTGACCTATGAAAATAGAAAAGATCGATCATATCTGTTTCGCAGTCAAAGATCTCGAGGCAACGAAAAGGGTATACAGAGAAGATTTTGGATTAACCCCAAAATATGAATATGTTGCGGAATCAGAGAAGATCAAAGTAGCCAGATATTTGATTGGTGAGGTTGCAGTGGAGTTTATGGAATCAACCTCTTCGGATGGAGAAGTGGCCAAATTCATTGAGAGCCGAGGTGAAGGTGCTTACCTGATCGCCTATAAAGTGGATGATCTTCCAAAGGCCATGCAGGAACTGAAAGATAAAAACATCAAACTCATCGATCATAAGCCAAGAAAGCTCTTCGGGACCCGATATGCATTTGTGCACCATCCCAATAAACTTCACGGAGTGCTTACCGAACTTCTCGAAGGCGATTTCGATATCACCAAATAATAACTCGGAGAAGAAAAACCTAATCAGAGATATCCGAAATTTTTTTAACTATTACCGAATGCTGTAGGGCAAGGCTTTAGCCTTGCGTTCGGCAAAGTTGACGCAGGCCTAAAGGCCCGCCCTACATAAAAAATGTAAGAAGAAAATCATCAAATATGACGAATTAGAATCTAACAACCTGAAGGAGGGAATGAGAATGCAGGTATTAGTCTTAGGCGGGACAGGAGGAATGGGTCAGGGGGTTGCCCGGGACCTCATCAAACAGGAGCAGATTAAGAAAGTGATTTTAGGCGACATCAATATTGATCCGGCTCGAGTGCAGGAGAAGTTGCGCGCAAGCGGAAAGGTGTCACTGACCAAAATCGATGTCAACGATCACAACGGCCTAGTCAAAACCATTAAAAGTGCGGATGTGGTCGTCAACTGTGCAGGTCCCTTCTATAAGACAGCCGTGGCTGTTGCCAGGGCTGCAGTTGAAGCCAAGGTCAATTATATTGATATCTGCGATGACTATGAAGCCACAGAGATTCTTTTTGCTTCAGATATTGATCGCGCTGCCCGGGAGGCAGGAATCACTGTTCTGACAGGAATGGGATCTGACCCGGGAACAAACAACGTCATCGTCAAGTGGTTTGCAAATAAATTGGACCGTGTGGATGAGATTCATCTATTCTGGGTGGTCAGTATCGCCGAGCTCTCAGGTGCAGCCTGGGATCATGGTCTCCATATGACAATCGGTAAAATCCCCCAGTATTTGGACGGTAAGCTGGTATATGTTGAGGGAGGCACCGGCGAAGAGATGGCTGAATTCCTCGAACCCCTTGGCACCTGTAAGCTTCGTTATGTTGGCCATCCTCAACCAATGACCATCCCACGGTATATCAAAGGAGTGAGAAATGTGGTGATCAAGGGTGCGCTCATTCCGGGATGGGTGGATGAGCTCATTCGGGAGCAGAGAGATACAGGTTTTCTCGGCCAAGAGCCAGTGGAGGTTAAAGGAACGAAAGTTGTACCCTATGATCTGACGTTACAGCTCTGGGGGTCCATCCCAAACAACAGAGATAGGGGACCTCAATCCTCGGGTTTGAAGGTGATCGTAAAAGGGGAACGGAAAGGACAAAGGGTAACTTACACAGCGGACATGGCAGGCAGGATGGCACCCGGAACAGGACTGCCTGCCTCAATCGCAGCCCTTATGCTCAATGCCGGTGATGTGACAGCCAAGGGAGTCGTTGCTCCAGAAGGCTGTATCAATCCGGATAAATTCCTTGCTGAATTAATTCAGAGAGGCGCCAAAATCCATCAGACAGAAACGATCAGTTCCATGCTATCAGTCTAAAACGGATCGGACAGGTTTAAAGGAGGATTTCCATGAAAGAGGCTAAGAAACTGAATATCACAAAAAGTCTGGAACTGTTTGAACAGGCAAAAAAATTGGTTCCCGGAGGAGTCCTGGGTGCCAGAAAACCAGGCGATTTTATCGAAGGCGAATATCCCATCTACCTCGAATATGGCAAGGGTTGCCGATTAACTGACGTGGATGGAAATGAATATATTGACTTTCTCTGTGGTTATGGACCGATCATCCTGGGCTATCGAGAAGAAGAGGTGGATGAAGCCGTCGCGAAACAAATCAGAGACAAGGGGTTCTGCTTTACACTCACGCAGAGGTATCAGAATGAGCTTGCGAAAAAACTGAGCCAGATTGTGCCCTGCTCTGAAATGAGTATTTTTTTAAAGACTGGTTCCGATGCTACCACAGCGAGCATCCGTATTGCCAGGGCCTATACCAACCGGATCAAGGTGATGCGCTGTGGCTACCATGGCTGGCATGACTGGTGCGTTGAGATGAAAGGAGGTATTCCCGCAAAGTTCTACGAGGATGTTTATGAGTTTCGATACAACAACCTCGATCAACTCGAGGACTTGATGAAACAACATGGTGACCAGACAGCCGCCATCATCATGACTCCCTTCGGCCACCCCCTTCATCAAAAGATGGAAGTGCCAAAACCCGGGTTCCTGGAAGGGGTCAGAGCATTGGCTACGAAGTACGGTGCTATTTTGGTCTTCGATGAAATCCGCACCGCTTTTAGGCTCCGCATAGGAGGAGCACAGCAACTGTATGGAGTCACCCCTGACCTGTCTGTCCTTGGAAAAGGCATGGCCAATGGATATGCCATCAGCGTCGTGACAGGAAAGGCGGAAGTGATGATGGCTGCCGCACAGAAACTGTTTATCTCTTCTACCTTCTTCCCGAATAGTGATGGTTTTATTGCCGCGCTGAAAACGATTGAAATTCTCGAACGTGACAACGTCCTTGCCAAGATATGGGAAAGGGGTGAACGTTTTCTGAAAAAAATCCAGTCCTTGATTGACAAGTATCCTGTTGGAGCGGAAATAAGCGGCGTTGCGCCCATGTTTTTCATCACCTTCAAGAGAGACAAAGCAGAAACCCATCGGGCCAGGCGTGATGAGTTTTACACTCAACTGATCCGTCGGGGCATCTTCTTTACCCCGCACCACCATGGATATATTTGCTATAGACACACAGACCAAGATCTCGACATCACGGCTAATGCCATTGATGAAGCATTCGCCTATTTAAACGAAAAATATAAAGTGAGTTTTTAATGGATGAGTTCATTATTGAAAAGACACATTTTGTAAAATCTCCCCTGACCCCTCTTTGCCAAAGAGGGGTTATTCCTCCCTTTTGTAAAGGGAGGAGAGGAGGGATTAGAGGGCTGATGCTCGGATAAATATGGATTGATTTGTAACGAATAGACAAATAGGATTACATGGGTCTTCTTAAACGACAGGAGAATTCTGATGAAGGTAAATAAAATTGATCACATCTGTATTGCCGTGAAAGATTTGGATGCAGCGCGAAAAGTCTGGGAGCCCATCCTTGGAAAACCGCGACCCGATGACCCCTATGTGGATGAGCCTGAAAAGATCAGGGTGGCCAGATACTGGCTTGGAGAAGTGGGGTTCGAACTGATGGAGTCCACA
>VGSD01000211.1 GCA_016875155.1 Deltaproteobacteria bacterium
CAAGGTTCAAATAGTGATAGACCTTCTGGATCACCCTCTCCGTGCCAGAAAGATTGGAAAGGTCGATCGCCTCTGCGATGATGGCCTTGTTACAGAGGGATGTGATCTCCTGTTTCAACCGATCCTGTTCCTGAGGGTCGTCTATCCGTAAAAGGACAAGGGAGAAAAAAGGACCTTCGCTACTGAAGGTCAGGTAGTAAATGGAGCTCTTTCTCATCAATGGTTCAGGACTTTTGAATTCGAATGCACGCTCTCTTCTCAACAGGGATTCCGGTTGGATAAATTGGTAAATGTCCAGCGCCTCCTCAAAATCGGGAAATCCGTAATCATTCAATCGGCCATTTCTCAACCGGTATCCTGTCTCCTCAAGCTCGGATTCCAGTTCGCAGATGAGCGCTTCCATCAACCTCCGGTAGCCTTCCCCATCAATTCGATAGAATGTTTTGATGAAAGGCTCAAAGACCTCCCTCGCTTTCAGCCCTTTAAAATCGATGAAGTAGAATTGGTCGAGAGTAAAGAGAGGGATTTTGTCCATCTTCTCAATGGGCTCTCCCTCCAGTGTGGTGACACGGAGAAACTTTTTAAGGATAAGGGCGATGAATTCCGGGTCTGCTGTCTGGATAAATTGAATCACTTTCTTCTCGCCTGACTCAAGAAGGATTTCCATCCAGTGAAGAATCTTTTCCGGATCGAGCTGGTCCCTCTTCCAGAACTCGATGTCCAGGAGATACTGATACTGTTCCGGGGTGGTGAGTGAAATGAGTTCCAGACAATCTTTTTCGCCAACCTCTTTGACCGTTAGAAAGAACTCCTGCTCGGAGAGGGATGGAACCAACTCTTCCGGATGCTCCGAGAGAAAGAGGATTTGAAGCCGCTCTTTTCCACGGTTTTGAAGAACGAGTTCTAACTGTTTTTGAAGGGGAAGGGCTTGGAAAACTTTTTGGGCTTCCAGCGGATCATCGGGTAAGGTGAGCGGAGAGGGATCGGTCATTTAAAAAACCTTCGTCTCTCATGAAAAGAAGAGCGGATAGGATACCCGCTCTTCTTTTTCAAATGAATCTCATGGCTACATTGCCACTCTTGAACCAGGAAAATTGTTTGTATGTTCAAGGTTAAGGCTACGGTTACGAAGCCCGTTTCGGCTACCGGTAACGGTTACGTAAAAAGACCTGGAAGCCGACAAACGTAGCCTTTTATTAAAACGATACGGGCCTCGTTACCCTTACCATAACCACTAAACGAAATCTATCTTTTAATAGGCCGGTGGCATGGGTGGACCGCCAGCCTGATCTTTTTTTGGTTTCTCGGCAATGACCGCCTCTGTGGTGATCAACAGGGAAGCCACACTGGCTGCATTCTGAAGTGCCAGCCGGACGACCTTGGTCGGATCAATGATACCGGCCTCAATCATATCAGTATATTCTTCCTTGTCGGCATCAAACCCGAAATTCCCCTTCTCCTCTTTCACTTTCTCTGCCACCACAGAGCCTTCCAGCCCCGCATTGGCTACGATTTGGCGGATCGGCTCCTCAAGGGCCTTCTGAATGATATCCACACCGGTCTGACGATCAGGCTCAAGTTTCACCTTTTTCAAAACAGGCAGGCACCGAAGGTAGGCAACTCCACCGCCGGGAACAATGCCCTCTTCCACAGCGGCCCGGGTAGCATTCAGGGCATCCTCAACCCTTGCCTTCTTCTCCTTCATTTCGGTCTCAGTGGCTGCTCCCACCTTGATCACGGCCACGCCCCCTGCCAGTTTCGCCAGCCGTTCCTGAAGTTTCTCCCGATCGTAATCGGAGGTAGTCTCATCGATTTGAACGCGAATCTGTTTAATCCGGCCTTCGATCGCTGCGGAAGATCCTGCTCCTTCCACGATCGTGGTATTGTCCTTATCGATAACCACTTTCTTTGCCCTGCCAAGATCGTCTAATTTCATCTTCTCAAGTTTGACCCCGACATCTTCCATGATGGCTTGTCCGCCGGTTAAGATAGCGATGTCTTCCAGCATGGCCTTTCTTCTGTCACCAAAGCCAGGTGCCTTGACCGCCGCACACTTCAATGTCCCGCGGAGTTTGTTAACAACGAGGGTAGCAAGGGCCTCACCCTCCACATCCTCTGCGATGATCAGAATGGGTTTCCCGGTCTTTGCCATCTGCTCCAGAATGGGAAGAAGTTCTTTCATGCCTGAGATCTTCTTTTCGAAAAGTAGGATGAAGGGGTCTTCGAGAACCGCCTCCATCTTTTCCGGATCGGTCACAAAATAGGGAGAGATGTATCCCCGGTCAAACTGCATTCCCTCGACCACATCCAGGGTGGTTTCTATGGCCTTGGCCTCTTCGACCGTGATCACCCCTTCTTTTCCCACCTTGTTCATAGCCTCGGCAATGATGTTGCCAATGGTCTTATCATTATTGGCTGAGATCGTTCCGACCTGGGCGATCTCTTTCTGCTCTTTTACAGGCTTGGAAAGTTTCTTCAATTCCTTGACGATCTCTGCAACAGCATGATCAATCCCTCTCTTCACATCCATTGGATTGGTTCCGGCAGCCACCACTTTATATCCCTCACGGTAGATGGCTTGAGCCAGAATCGTTGCTGTCGTTGTCCCGTCGCCTGCTGTATCCGAGGTCTTGCTGGCCACCTCTTTGACCATCTTGGCGCCCATATTCTGAAAATGATCTTCCAGATCGATCTCCTTTGCCACGGTCACCCCGTCCTTTGTCACCAGCGGCGCACCGAAAGACTTCTCCAGAACGACATTTCGACCTTTGGGTCCCAGGGTCACCTTCACCGCGTTGGTTAAGACATTAACCCCTTCTAAAATCGAATTTCTTGCTTCCTGATCAAACTTCAATTCCTTTGCCATGAGATTCCTCCTTTCTCATTTCTCATTCCATTCACCCCGTTCGAAAGCTCTGTTGCTGGCCCCGTGCGAAGCGCAGCTTCTATCGGGGCGGTAACTGGGATGATGGTTTTTCTTTCTTAGCGAACACTTGGTTTAATGCTCCATGTAAGCCCCTCTATTAGAAAGTAAAAAAACTTTCTAACGGGGTTCACTTCTCGATGACAGCAAGGATTTCGTCCTCTCGCATCATCAGATGTTCTTCTCCGTCAATCTTCACCTCTGTGCCTGAATATTTGGCAAAGAGGACCCTGTCGCCTTTCTTCACTTCCATTGGAATATTTTTTCCGTCCTTACCAACCCTTCCCTTTCCAACAGCGATCACTTTACCTTCGATCGGCTTCTCTTTGGCTGAATCGGGAATAATGATCCCACCCTTCGTCTTCTCCTCCTCTTCCAGCCTTTTGACGATAAGCCGGTCATGAAGCGGCCTGATTTGCATAGAGATAGACCTCCCTTCTGATAAATTTCAAAAATGTATAATCATCAAATCCTTGTTTGTCAACCCTTCCCTATCTTTTAATCCAAAGGCCAGGGTTATTCGAAAATTAACTTATTTAAGTGTTATCAACAAGTTAGGATTTTAAAGGGTGGGGTTATGTCAATGGAGCTCCATTGATTTTTTCAAAAAAAAGGTTTATGAAAATCGCATGGAATTTCAAGATTCTTTCATTACAACTGCAATCGGGTCTTTCCCCCATCTTGACGAAAGGGAAGTCTTGCCTCTCATTCTTCGGGACTTCCCCTATATCCCTTTCTGGCCACAGTTACCCAGAAGTTCCTTCCTCGAAGGGATGGTAGCCCAGTTTTCCGAGGGCTTCCCATCCCTAAAATTGGACAAAAAAGAACAGAGACTCTGGGTTGATACATCTTCGGGTTTTGACGAGGATGTGGAGAGATTCTATCAGGCGGTCGAAAAGGACGATATTGAGTTTTTCAGAATATCCGAAAAATATGCCAGGGGTCTTCGTCTCCTTAATGACCTCGCCAGGGAGGAGGTAAGAAAAAAGATCAAATATATCAAGGCGCAGGTCACAGGGCCCATCACCTTTGGACTTTCCTTGTCAGACCAGGAAAAGAGGCCCATCTTCTATGACCCCACCTTAAGAGAGATTCTCATTCATCATCTCTCATTCAAAGCCCGGTGGCTGGAGAAGAGGCTTCATGATCTCTTTCCTGGTATTCCAACGATGATCTTTTTTGACGAGCCCGCCCTTTCCGCCTTTGGCTCCGCCTTTTCAGGTCTGAACCAGGAGGATGTAACTCTCTCCCTCAACCAGTGTTACAGCGCTGTCGAAGGATTGAAGGGAACCCACTGTTGTGGAAACACCGACTGGAGCCTGCTTCTCTCCACTGAACTCGATATCCTCAGCTTCGATGCCTACGGATATCTTGAAAACCTCTCCCTCTATCCGAAAGAGCTAACAAATTTTTTAGAAAGAGGAGGGATTCTGGCCTGGGGCATTGTTCCAACGAGTGAGGATGTACAAAAAGAGGATGCTCAGGGCCTGGTGAACCGTTTTCAGAAAGGAGTTGAGGCTCTTTCAAAAGAAGGCATTGACCCGGCCCTTCTAAAGAGGGCGATCCTCACTCCGAGCTGCGGCACTGCCTCGCTTTCCATCCCTTTAGCCGAACGCGTCTGCTACCTCACCGCCGAAGTCTCAAAGAGATTGAGAGGATCATAAACCTCCCTTACCATAATGCACGAACAAAATAGTAGATCATGATTCCTGACACTCCCAATCTTACGATTGTTGCAAACAGTGTCCCCATCATCACTCCCCAACCTGCCCGGAGAGACTCCCCTTTCGTTTTCCCGGCCAGCCACTCAGCAACGACCGCTCCGAGAAAAGCCCCTAAAAGCATGGCCAGGGGTGAAAAAAATATTCCAATCACCATCCCTAACACAGAGCCCCAGACTCCCCATTTCGACGATCCGTACTTCTTGGCCCCTAACAACGGAAGGACATAATCCATCACAATCACCAGGACCGTAACAATGGCAAGGATGATGACCAATGTCGGGGTTAGGGGAGGGGAGAAATGTTTTATCAGGGCCAGCAGAAAGATCCCGGCAAAACTGAGTGGCGGACCCGGAAGAATCGGAAGAACGCTTCCCGCCAGCCCAAGAAGCATAAAAATAGAGCCAATGACGATCGTAAGGGTTTCAAGCATCGACCACTTCCATGAAGAAGTTGACTGAATTATTCAGTCAGAGGGTTAGCGATTTTTAAATGTCCCTCCAAAATCTCCCCTTCCTTGGTGGGAGGGGATGAAGGGGAGGGGGAAGAATCGTTTTTGTCCACCCCCACCCTCACCCTCCTCCATCGGAAGGGGGAGGGGAGATATTTGGGAAATTTAAGACATTTTTAGTTAGGGTCTATTCATTTGCTTTATTTTTAAATGAACTCTGTGCGTTTGAAAAAGAGAAATCAGCGTCTGATCAGACTGCGTTCCTCTGCTCAATTCGACTTCTTATAGCTGATGGAGATGCCAGCGCTGCTTGAACGGTCGAAGGTGGTCTGGTAGTTGGGAAGTTTCTTTACATAATCGAGGAATGCTTTGATGCCTCCAAAAGCGTTGGTCACATTGTGGGCCGTGAAGCAGCCACCAACAACCAGCTTGGGGTCCACATCCTTAAAGTATTGCGTATACCAATCCTTATCGGCATCTGAAAAGACAAAATCGAAGGGCCCTTTCAGCTCCTTCACCAGCGAATGGGCATCGGCCAGCCTG
>VGSD01000212.1 GCA_016875155.1 Deltaproteobacteria bacterium
TATACAACCAGATGCAGGCAATTCCCAGCCACATTTTTGTATACGATAAGGATAACATCCTGCGTTATGTCGACACCCTTGAAAAATTGTGCCTGGCCCCCTCTGACATGGGCAGCAATTACCATTTGAATCATGAAGAGATGCAACAGTTATTGCGTGACACATTGCGGGTGGAACGCGGCAGTCTTATCGAGCCCATCCGTGCCATTGAAGTAAGGCCGTTTTTTGAAAAAGAAAGCAAGGGTTCCTCGGCTTTGTAAAGGCGGAATGGGTCACCACGGGAAGGAAGCTATTCTGTCAGGTAGCAGTGCGGAAGTTGGGATATACGGCGGCGTAGGTGGCGCGGTTTCTGGGAATGATGACGCCGCCGGTGAACCGGATGGCGAGTCAGGAGGAGATGGCGGAGTTGGATGGTTGGAACAAGTAATTCCCCTTTGCCCCCAAAGCATGCGAAGAATTCTGGCTGGCATCCAGGAGTAAAAGTTCCACGATTTTTGGGGGTCACGACCTCCTTGGTGAATCGGTATGCTGCTTCGGATAATCTTCTTGAATTGAGGAGAGATAACCAAGTTGCATTTGAACCAACGTCCCCTCAATGCAACTCGCGGCTTCGGCCTTTAACGGAGAAATGCCCCAAACCTCTCCTGAAAATAGGAGGACGTCCTATCATCACTTATTCAATGGATCATCTAATGAAAGTTGGCGTTGATCGCTTCATCGTGAACACCCACCATGCATCAGAAGTTTATTTAGAAGAGTTCCCTGATAGGGTATGGCGTGGTGTCCCCATTATCTTTCGTCATGAACCCATCCTTCTTGATACGGCAGGAGGATTGAAAAACATTGAAGATCTTCTGGACGAAGACGAAGCCATCCTCTGCTACAATGGCGATGTGATGACCGATATTCCGTTACAGAGACTTCTAAAGGCACACGAACAGAACCGCCCAGAGGTAACACTTGCCCTGCGAAGCAGCGGCCCTCTCCTCAATGTAAACATCAATGAGGCCTGCGAGGTTTGTGATTTGCGTGGCACCCTTGGAAACCCAAGGGTTAAGGCAAGTCAATTTACAGGCATCTATGCTATTGAGACCTCTTTCCTCCAATTCCTTGAACTTGGAAAAGTCGAATCCATTGTTGATGCTTTCATCAGAAGAATTAGGAAAAAACCGGTCTCAATCCAAGGGGTTGTCATTGATGAAGGTAAGTGGCACGACATCGGTTCTGTTGAGGCCTACCAAAAAATAGCAAAGCGCATGGCGTTAACATAATCCAAATGAAGTACTCTACAACTCTAATATGGGATATGCAATTTCTTAAAAAACTCTCCTCCCCCTTGATGGGGGAGGATTGAGGTGGGGGTGATAAGGAGATCGTTTTCCCCTCACCCTAACCCTCTCCCGCAGGGGGAGAGGGAAAACTATTCATTCCAGTTGGGAACGCGAACCAATGGTATTGAAAAAAGATTTGATTCGATTTGCACGAGAGGCGTTAGGCCTTTCAGAGACCATCCCTATCGAAATATCTTCATTAGAAGGAAGGGGCTCAGACCGATCTTTTTATCGCCTGATATGGAACCGAAATCAGTTAGCCATCATGGTTCATTACGACCCGAAACGGATCGAGAACAATTATTATGCTGACATTGCCGTATTTCTCCGGGGTATTGATGTGCCGGCGCCCAGGCTGATCCGGCACGATCCGGCCCGCTATCTTATCGTTATGGAAGACCTCGGAGAGACGGATCTCTGGTCTCTAAGGAACGCCCCCTGGGAAATTCGAAGAACTCTTTATCAAAAAACACTTTCCATCATTCACAAGCTCCACTGCTTCCCCGAAAAGGATTTCCCTTCTGCACGAGTGAAACTCATGGAAAGCTTTGGCCCTGATCTTTATCGATGGGAGCAGGATTACTTCAGAGACCATTTCGTCAGAAATGTCTGCGGGGTTGAGCTTGAGCCTTCTTTTGAGAAAGAACTTGAGGCAGACCTTTCCGCTCTTGCGGAGAGGCTTAAGGAAACAGAACGGTGTCTCATCCACCGCGATCTTCAATCCCAGAACGTGATGATCCATGACGGAGAACCCTTTCTCATCGACTTCCAGGGCATGCGCTTCGGAAGCCTCTTCTACGACCTTGGCTCGCTTCTATGTGACCCTTATGTCGATTTCAATAATGATCAGAGGCTTCACTTGCTTCAATACTATTACAAGCTTTCCAAACAGGACTTAGATTGGGATGATTTTCAGATGATGTTCTGGACAGCTTCCGCACAGCGTCTCATGCAAGCCCTCGGAGCCTACGGATTTTGGGGCCTAAACAAAGGGCTGAAAGCTTTTCTTGATCATATCCCTGCAGGAGTTCGTAATCTTCATCTTGCGGCCTCCCAGACGACATCCTTCCCTATTCTCAAAGAACTTACTATGGAATGCCAGAGGGGCATCGAGCAAAAGAGGTAAGATCAATTTTATTATGATTTCCTCCTGCTCCAACAAAACATTTTGCCTTAAAGTGCTTCATTTGAATCAGTAATCATCTTTTACCCTTGGCTTGACTTAACGTTTTTTATGTGATTATAATGTAATTACATCACATTGGGAGGAAATGTCCAATGAAGACACGTTTAGTTCGCATCGGTAATTCACGTGGTATCCGACTGCCTAAGACAATTATCGAACAGGCTGGCTTGACAGATGAAGTCGAGTTGGGTGTACGAGATGGAACCATTGTAATCGCCCGTACCAGTTCTGCCCGCGCAGGATGGGCTAACGCTGCCAGACAAATGCGCCAGCGCAACGAAGACCGATTGCTTGATGTTCCCATTCCTACCCGCTTTGATGAGAAGGAGTGGCAATGGTGAAAACTGAAGAAATTCGGCGAGGTGATATATTTCTGGTAAGCCTTGACCCGGCAAGAGGGGGAGAGATGCAGAAGACTCGTCCCTGTGTCATCGTCTCGCCGGATGAACTTAATACCCATTTACGAACCTTCATTATAGCCCCCCTCACTACTGGAGGTTATCCTTATCCGTTTCGTGTGCCCTGCAGGTTTGAAGGACGGGCGGGTTACATCGTTGTTGATCAGATTCGCACCGTTGATCGCGAGCGTTTAGTGCGTCGTCTTGGCAACCTAACGCCAGTTACTTTAGAGCGAGTTCTTGCAATACTACAGGAGATGTTCACACCCTAATTGGAGGCTAACAAAACGTCGTTCTGTGAGGAAACATATCTTCATCCACACAGCAACCCACAATACAAGCTGAGCTTTGCGCGGAGCAACCAGCGGGACTTCCTAACGGGGCAAAAATATCAAATGAAAGGAGATAGTATGGCTTATGCCTGGAACGATGAGGGAGTGAAATCCTTTAAACTTCTGCTCAGAAGGATTTTGGAAAACCCTCGTTCTGAAGAAGATTTTAAAGAAGCCAGGGTTGTCGCAAAACTTTTGACAGAGGTTAGCCCAGACGACGCCGAAGCATGGTATTTTTTGGGCGCCCTAAATGGTGTCCTTGGCTCATTTGATGAGGCAAAGAAAAATCTTCTTCAATCACTGGAATTAGGCGGTGAGAAATTCCCGAATTACAGCCAGCTCACCCATATCTGTACGAATCACGGAGACTTCAAAGAAGGTATCAAGTGGGGTTATCAGGCTCTTGAATGTAATCCAGAAAACGCTTTTATTCACCATAAAATTGCTGACCTTCATGTCCTTGAAGGGAACTCGAGGAAGGCAGCTAAACAGCTTGAATCACTTCTAAAAATGTCGTCTCTAACGCCCCAAGACAGATTTGCCACATTGGTTAGACTTGGACATCTCTGCACATTGACGCAACGGATAAGAAAGGCTCTGGATTATTTTAAAGAAGCACAGAAACTAAATCCCTCTGACGAATCCTTATGGGCTGATGTCGGTTTTTGTTTATCCCGATTAGGGAATAAGGATGGTGCACTGAACACATTCAAAAACGCTGTCCTTTCAAATCCAAGCCCACCGAATCTCTATAACCTCGGAGATGCATATCTGAATATAGGGAATCCTGAAAGCGCTATTGCCCCACTGGTTGAAGCGACTCGAAAGGACCCTGGCTTTTTACTTGCCCATTACAATCTCAGTTTGGCATTTACAAGGATGAAAAAATACGAAGAGGGTGTTAAAGCCGCAATTGCTGCCCTTCGGCCTGATCCTGAAATGAAGGAACAGCGAACCAACCTGGGTTTAGGAGCCATGAATAATCTTGGATTTTGCCTTGCGAATCTGGGCCGATATGAAGAGGCATTGGAATGTTTCAGACGCAATATAAAGTTACTGAATTCAGCGTATTTTAATATGGGCCTCACTTTGTTCAAAATGAAACGTTATAAAGAAGCATTGGGAAATTTTAATAAAGCTTTGGATATTAAGCCTGATGATCCAGAATATTTAGATATGGTTGGGCAGACTTACATGGAGCTGGGTAGATATAAATTAGCAGAGAAATACCTCCGCAAGTCAATAGAAAAAGACCCTAAATATGCATTGGCCTACTATGATCTTGGAGTACTGTTGTCAAGAATTAAGTCAAGACAAGCAGAAGCACATCAATATTTAATGACTGCAATCAAACTCGATCCGAACTGGGCATGGTCCTACTATGCGGTTGCCTGTCTATATGCGCTGTCAGGGGATAAAGAGCAGGCCCTCGATTATCTCAAACAGTCTCTTGAAAAGGGTTTCTCTGACAAGAAGCACATAGACTCAGATAAAGATTTAAATAGCCTGAGAGAAGAGAAGGAATTCAACAACCTGATGGCAAAATATTTTTATGGGAAGGCTGATTAAAGAATAATTATAGGAGGAAATTCAATGAGAAAAACTCAACACGTTGATCCTCATATTGTTGATTCAGGAATAGTTAGAAGCCTTAAAAGAATATCATTTACCGATAGGGAGTATAATGAATCTTGGTTTCAAAAACTACTATTCGATAATCCCTCTCTCCTCCCAACAATAGATATTGAACCCGCCTTTTCTCCCTGCTATTCTGTGGCCCGAGAGTTACCAACTAATGCAGGCTCGATTGACTTACTTTTTGTAAGCCCTTTGGGATATCTTATTATTGCAGAAACTAAACTAATTCGTAATCCAGAAGCACGCCGAGAGGTAGTTGCCCAAACTTTGGATTATGTCAAAGAGCTATCTCGGTGGAAGTATGATGATTTAATAGGTGCCATCCGAAAAAGCAACATTTCTCCCTTGGATAAACCCCTTGATCCCCTTTTCGAAATTGCCAAAGCAAAGGTTGAAGAAGAAGATCTAGACCCTATTCAATTTCAAAAGTCTGTTAGTCAATGCCTTCGGCACGGACGTTTTTTACTTCTTATCATTGGTGATAAAATTCGGGAAGATGTTGAGGAACTAGTTAAATATTTGCAAGACTTTGCCCACTTCCAGTTTACTATGGGATTAATAGAAATAAGGTAACACTTTAGCTCTTTGAAAAAAGAATAAGCTGGCAATTTAAGATCTCGTCGGTTGACCGGGCTGCCAAGGCTTCTTTTGCGGTAGAGAGGATGATTTCTACCGGATTGTGACCCTGGAGTTGAGCGGAGCGGAACAAGGTCATCAGAATCGATTGGGTTTTGGCCCCATCGT
>VGSD01000213.1 GCA_016875155.1 Deltaproteobacteria bacterium
AAATATTTAACTTAATAAAGTCATTTCTCCAGGGAAGACACTTTTTTTAGAACGGAATTGGTAGAGAGCGATTTGGGTGATGCTTTTAAAAAAGCCTTGTAATTTTCGAGGGCTTCATTCTTTTTACCCATCTTCTCGTAACACCTTGCTATATTCAAATGAACTCCTGCCCAATCATATTTTTCACCCAGTTTGATAATCTCTTGATAGGCTTTTAGTGCTTTTTCATAATCCTTCTTTCCTTCATATCCATATCCTAATCCCTCAAAGGCGAAAAGTTGATACAACTTTTCTTTCCCTCCATTTTTAAGAAAACCCTCATAGGCATTGATGGCCTCATCAAACTCACCTAGACGGAGATGGATTCCTCCCTTATAGATAAGAGAAAACCTTCCTGATGAGGTTCGTGCATAGATCTTGATCACTTCATCAAAGGCTTCGAGCACTTTTTTATATTCAGCCGGCGAACCTTCGCGATAGGGGGAGCTGACCATTTGATAGGCTTCAAGGGCTAAGACAAACTTCTGGTTTGCCTCATCTTCCTTTTTTTGATCCCACATTCGGTACAAGAAAAAGGAGAGAAAGAGGATTAAAACGAGAATCGAACCGATGGCTATCTTTTTGATATGTTGGCCGATAAAAAGATAGGTTTTTTCCGTTAAAGTGAGAAATTCGTCCGGCTGTTTCAACTTCTTTTTTGTAATCTTCTTCCTTACCTTCATCGTAAGCCCCTTTCTAATATCTTTTAAGGTTTCGTCTAACGGCAACGGTAATCCCGCATTTGGCGGGACCCGTATCGTCTGCAAAAGGCTACGTCTGTCGTTCTTAATTCTTTTAAACTTAACCGTTACCGAATGACGAAACGGGCTTCGTAGCCGTAACCGTTACCTTAGTCTGTTAGAGTTTAACCTTCCTTGCCAGCCCTCAATACCCTCTTATCCCCTAATCGCAGGGTCAATTTGATCTGATCAAAATATTCAATCAGAGGAATGACATACTTTCTCGATGCTGCGGTCATCTCCTTAAACTGAGGAGTCGTAATCTCTTTGTTCGTCTTTAAAAAGCGTATCAGTTCCTCTTTCACTCTTTCAAAAGGTGCACGATGAAAATAGATCCCGCTTTTGATCTTCACCAGGATGCCTTCATGGATAAGGTGTTCGAAGATCGCCTGAATGGCCTTCTCCTCTTCGGACCAAAGTTCGGCTAACTCCCTTGGAGAGGGGGGCTGGAGCTCTCCCTTCAGGACCGCCTCTTCCACTTTTTTGACCAGACCCTTCTCATCAGACGAAGCAACCCGATGTTCCGGCAACCTCAATTTGTCTTTCTCAAGAACGATCTTTCCTGTCTGGATGAGTTCGCTGATCAGGATATGAAAGAGCCTGATATCCACTTCCGAAGGCAGCTTCGTCCTCAACTCCTCTTTTAAAAGTCCGGATTTCATTGGAGACCGGACATGGAATTCCTTTAACTGGGTCAACACGCTCTCTCCCAGTCCTTGATAATGTGAAAAGTCAACAACTTTAAGCCGTTCTGAATCGAACAAAATAAGTTCCCTTTTCTCAATCATTCCTCTGAGTATAGCTTGTACCTCATCCGGAGCCATGGCTACCCGTTTCAGAAGATCATCCAAACTCATTCCTCCGATGCCCGAATGAAGGATATGTTGACCAAGTGCTTCTTCTCCACTTCCGTCTTTGAGAAGGGTTAAATCCGAAACGACCTTCTCTGAAAACCGTTTATGTTTTTCAGGGTGGGTGTCCAGAATCACCCCTCCTCCAATGGTTTGAATGATCGATGAACCACGTAGAACAAAGCGGTCTTGAGGCAGAGCGACGATTGGTCGGTCCAATCTCATTTGGACAAATCCCCCTTCCCCAGGGGATAGTTCATCCCGATCAATGAGGTAAATCGAGGCAGTCGCCAAGCTGGTGCCAGTATGAAACCTATGGATAGCCCTATTTTTAAGTGGTTTCTGACTCCCGGGTAAGTATTCCAGGTAGGCATCAACGATTCTTGTTGCGGTAAGGGTTTTAGGGCGGGCGAGGACATCTCCTCGGTTGATATCAGAAGTCTCAATCCCTTGAAGATTAATGGCTGCCCGTTGTCCGGCTTCAGCTGTTTCAACGGACTGATTATAGACATGGATATTTCTGATCTTGCCCTCCCTACCAGAAGGAAGGACTTCCAGGGTCTCTCCTGATGTAATTTTGCCCGAAACGACGGTTCCTGTTGCCACCGTGCCAAATCCTTTCATGATGAAGACGCGGTCAATGGGTAATCGAAAAAGACCATCAGAGGATCTCGCCTCCACCTCTTCTGAAAGGTCATCCAGGACCGAGATCAACTGTGGAATCCCCTCACCTGTGGTGGAGGAAACAGCAACGACAGGGGCCTCTCTTAAAAAGGTATTTTTAATCGCATCTGACACTTCCTCTTTAACCAGATCCAAGAGTTCTCGATCAACTAAATCAATCTTGGTAAGAATGACCAACCCTTTTTTGACTTTCAGAAGTGTGCAAATATCCAGATGTTCTTTTGTCTGCGGCATCACCCCTTCATCTGCGGCAATGACCAACGCTACCAGATCAATTCCCCATGCTCCGGCCACCATATGTTTAACGAATCTCTCGTGGCCTGGCACATCGACAATACCTAACCTGATGCCACTCGGAAGATCCAGAAAGGTGAATCCTAATTCGATTGTAATCCCCCTCTCTTTCTCTTCCTTCAATCGATCCGTGTCCACACCGGTCAGAGCCTTAACCAGGGAGGTCTTTCCATGGTCAATATGTCCTGCTGTGCCAAGGATGACATGCTTCATCGGTTCTCCATGGGTGAAACTTTTTGAACAATAACAGAAACACCTTTCTGTTTCAATATGATTTCTACTCGAACAATAGAGGAAGGTGATGGAACCCGCATTAATAAAAGAGAAGACGATCCCTCATTTCTAAAAACGTTTATCTATCGGAGAAAAACAGCCCCAATTTTTCTAATACAGGCAAATCCTATGATTGCCACATTGGGGTCGCTCTATTGTTGACTCTGCCTTGATTTCCCACGGAGGGGGAGAGGAATTGTTTTAGTACCAATGGGACAAAGGAGATAAGGCCCTCAAAACCAATAAAATCAAGGCCTGCAGGCCGATACCCTGAAGATGTGTAAATCTTGTGGAAAAAAAAGATTTTTACCTCCCACCTCATCCGTTTGATTGTGAAATCTAATTAGAAAAAAAGTGAAACAAAAAAATACTGTTGTTATTCCAACAAGTTACCGTGTTGTGTTTCAGTAAAACTTAAACACAATATCTTGGGGGTATTTGCTTCCTCTGAAACACACCAGTGTTAATAACCTGTTTAATATTTCTTCTTAAAAACACCCCCCATTTGCCTTGTATGCAATAAAAAAAGGGGAGATTTTTCTCCCCTTTTTTATTTGGAATGAACCATATTAATTTAAAATTACTTTACTGCACTTTTCAGAGCGCTTCCTGCTTTGAATTTGGCTACCTTTGCTGCAGGAATTTTAATCTCCTTGCCTGTCTGAGGGTTTCTCCCTACCCTCGCTTTTCTCTTTGACACGGAAAAAGTCCCGAAGCCAGGGAGAGCCAACCTGTCCCCTTTCTTAAGAGCCTTCGTCACATTGCCTGCAAAGGCATTCAGGGCTTTTTCAGCCGATGCTTTGGAAATCTTCGCATCTTTTCCAATCGCGGCTACCAACTCTGCTTTCGTCATTTAAATCACCTCCTCCTTTATTTGAAATCTTATTTGGGCCTTATTGGAATTGATGCTCATCATAAATCACAGATATTTTAAAAGTCAAGCATTTTTATTTAAAAATACTCAGGACCATCATTGCCCTCTTTCTGATACGCGAGGAGTTATGTTCCCTTCCATTCAGCATTAAAAGGGCAATCTCTCCTCTTAAGAATCCCCCCCTGAATCTCTACTTCGCCTCAAATACATGAGCCTGGAGATGGTCCGGGTCAATATTTAAGATGGAAAAAATCTTTCGTTCAATGGCAAACGTCGATTTTCTCAGCCCTTCTAATAGTTCGAGCGCCCTTTCACTCTTACCGTACCGTTTTTTCAAATCTTCAAACCTCTCTTCGAGGGAGACAATCCGGTCATGTTGTACGCGTTTGTCGGCATAATTGACCACTTCCTCCTCGGATATCCAGCGAGGATCCGTCTCTCTTGATAAATGAATATGCTCTGCCACAACATCCCCTATCCTTTCATACCCCATCTCTCTTAAAAGTCTCGACCCAGTCTTGGCATGATCTTCTTTCGTTCTGAGACACTCCGTTTTAGTCAGATCGTGAAGCAGGGCGGATGCTTCAACTAAAGGAAGGTCAATCCTCTGCCCTCTTCTGTTCAATTCAACAGAGAGAAAGACCGCCACCCGCGCCACTTCAATGCTATGATCAACGATGTTTTCAAGCATTCCGTATCTTAGCATCAATCTGAAACAGTCTTCTCTGGTCGGAATCATCCTATCTTCCCATGGTTGGGGTCATTTTCTTTCTCAGGTAAAGGCAAAACGGGCTGGCTCTCAATCTGCTCCAGTTTAAAGCCGAACTTGTCCAAACGCCTTCTTGCCTCTTCATACTTATTCATTGCATTGGAGATATGTTTTCCAACCAATTGAAACTCTCCCTGAAAGGTCTCCAATTCCTTATTCAGACCCGAAAGCGAATCCAGGATCCGATGGGCATCTTTTTCGATCTTCAACCCCCTCAATCCGAGAACGATCACCTGGAGATAGGCAAAAAAGGAATTGGGCGAAACCGGGATAACCTTCTTTTTCAAGGCATAATTCAAAATCCCCTTTTCCTCTCCAAACGCTTCATCCTTTGTAATGGTTTCATAATAGACATTTTCTGCTGGGATATAGAGAAGGGCAAATTCGTATGTCTTCTCATGGGGAAGGATATATTTACTGGCGATGTCGTCGATATGTTTCTTCACGTCTCTTGAAAAAGCCTTCTGAGAAGCCTTTTTCTCTTCTTCAGTTTTACATTCGATGATCCGTTTGAAATTATCGAGTGGAAACTTGGAATCGATCGGGACAAGCCTCTCTCCGAGTCGGATAACGGCATCCACCCTCTCTCCACTCGAAAATGCGTATTGAAGGGTGAAGAATTCCGGCGGAAGGATTTGGGATAGAAGTTCCCCTAAAAACTGCTCTCCCAATCCGCCTCTCAATTTAGGGGGTTGGAGGATCTCCTGAAGGGTGGCGATGTCTTTTCCAACCTCAAAGATACGTTTACTGGACTCTGAGAGCTCTCCAATATTTCTCTGGACATCCCCGATCACTCTGGCGGCATTGTCCAGCCGCTTATTGATCTCTCCGCTTGAATTTTGAAGCTGCTGGTTAACCTGCTCTGTAATTCCCCTCAACTGGGCATTGATGGCATCCTGTTGTTGGGAGAGTTGGGAAATATTTCTGGCAAGACCATCATTCATCTGTTCTCTCAATTTTTCAACCTGCTGTTGAATCAATGCCCATACGGTCTGTGAGGATTGAGCCTTGGTCACTTCTTCGGTTATCTTCCGCAACCGCTGCTCCATCAGAAAGAAAAAAATGGCAGCCAGGACGACGACCACTCCCAGGAGA
>VGSD01000214.1 GCA_016875155.1 Deltaproteobacteria bacterium
ACCCCTATCTCTTCATTGGTAGCGGGGGGTAGATTTGAACTACCGACCTTCGGGTTATGAGCCCGACGAGCTACCGGACTGCTCCACCCCGCGATTTGGGTTAAGACTAATCCATCTACTAAAGTTTGTCAAGTTTTCTCTATTGATTACAGTGATTTTAAAAAATGATTCAGGAGATTTTTTTTGGGTTTTTATGAATCTCCAAATCATCCCCTGCGTCCAAGAGGTTAAAGGGTTGACATCACTTCTCCTCTTTCTTAGAATACACTGAAAATGAAGAAAACAACCTATCTCTATATTCTAAAAGAGATCTTTCCGATCTTTTTCATCGGTTTGATGACCTTCACCGTCATCCTCCTGATGGACAAAATCCTCAAACTGATTGAATTGATCGTGACCCGTGGGGTCCACGCTTCGCAGATTGTCATGCTTCTTCTCTTTATTTCGCCGTCTTTTCTAATTTTCACCATTCCAATGGCCTTCCTGTTAGCCACTCTTCTCTCTTTCGGAAGGCTGTCTGGCGACAGCGAAATTACCGCTTTTAAAGCTTCAGGAATGAGTCTTTACCAACTCTATCTCCCCGTACTTTTGTTCTCCATCCTAACCTATCTTTCGACCACCTTTCTGGTCATCTATGGTCTCCCTTGGGGAAACCGCGGATTCAAAGCGACGCTCTATATGATGGCTCAATCCAAGGCGGATATTGAAATCAAAGAGAGGGTCTTCAATGATGTCTTTGATGGATTTGTGATCTATGTCGATAAAGTCCCCCTCCAGGGCAAGAAGATGGAGGGAATTCTCATCCATGATGAGAGAGATAAGGAGAAAGTGAATACGATCTTTGCCCGGGAAGGTTTCCTTGTCAGTAACCCGAAGTCCCAGGAGGTGGTCCTCAGGCTTCTTGACGGAGATATCCACCGGTTTGAGCCCCGCACCAATATCTATCAAAAGATGCAATTCAACACCTATGATCTCAGGCTCGAACTTGCTAAAACGTTCGCTGCAATGGGAAAGAAATTGAAAGATCATGAGATGTCGATTGACGATATTAAAGAAAAGATTGAGATGAGAAAAGTCATAGGAGCAGATATCACTCCTCAGGAAGTCGAACTCCATAAGCGGTATGCCATTCCTTTTTCTTGTCTTGTCTTTGGACTGCTCGGGGTTCCACTGGGGATTCAACCCCGCCGTTCAGGAAGGTCCTATGGGTTTGTCCTCAGCCTTCTCCTTCTTCTCGCCTATTATATCTCACTCACGGCCTCTGAAATTCTGGCTATCCGGAAAACGATTCCTCCGTTTCTGGCGGGATGGGCTCCCAACTTCCTATTCGGAGTTTTTGGAATTTATCTCCTGATTAAGGCTGCAAAGGAATCTCCCTTTAAACCTCTGGTCTGGGTGACGGAGGCATTCGACTTCATCCAGAGAAAGTGGAAAGGGCTCTTTGAAGATGTTTGAAAGTCATTTGGTCTTACACCGTTATGTCATCCGTGAATATCTGAAAGTCTTCTTTCTCAGTCTGAGCGGATTAATCCTCATCTATGTGGTTGTCCTTTTTTTTCAGAAAGTAGATACATTTATTAAATATCAAGCTCCATTTTTCCTCATTTTTGAATATCTTCTCTTCAAGATCCCCGAGGTGATCTTTCAATGGACCCTTCCCTATGCCGTATTGCTCTCCACCCTTCTCACCCTGGGGACCTTTTCCCGCCACAGTGAGATTACCGCTATGAAGGCGGGGGGGGTTAGCCTTTATCGAATCACCATTCCACTATTTATCATCGCCCTCTTCATCAGCCTCATTTCATTCATTGGAAACGAGTATCTTGTCCCCTTGACCAACCAGAAGACGCGTTATCTCCTTTCGGCACAAGTGAGGAAAGAACAGCAGACCAGTTTCTTCAAAAATTACAAACTCTGGTACCGTAGCGACCGCGGCATCTTCAACATCCAATTGTTAGATCCGGAGAAAAGAGAATTGAAAGGGATCACCCTTTATCAATTTGATGATCAATTCCGTTGCACCTATCGGATCGATGCCAGAGAAGCGAAATGGATCGATGGGAAATGGAAATTCTATCAGGGGGCAACGAGGGAGTTCGGAGAGGGAGGGACGATTCGAACCCTCCCCTTTTCAGAGATGGAGATTTCCCTCCCGGAGGACTGGGAATCTTTTCAGAGGATCGAGCGTAAGGCAGGAGAAATGAGTTACACCGAACTACGAAACTATGTCCAGAAGATTCAGGCCTCGGGTTATGATTCCACCCGATATCTGGTGGATCTTTACTCGAAACTTTCTTTTCCTTTCTTAAACCTGATCATGGTCCTGATCGGTATTCCATTTGCCTTGAAGACTGGACGATCAGGAGGGATCGCCTTGAGCATTGGGATAAGCGTCATGATCGGGTTTGCCTATGGCGTGACCTTCTATATCTTCCTCTCCTTTGGAAAATCTGGGATCCTCCCCCCTCTCCTGGCTGCCTGGACACCCACCCTGCTCTTTGGCCTCGCCGGGATCTTCACCTTGACCAACATCCGACAATAAGGGTTATGGTGTTGATTGGGTTTATTGGGTTTGTTGGGTTAAACCCAATGAACTCAACGAACTCAATAGACCGATTAACCAATTTAAAGATTGGCGAGTTGGTTAAAGAAGGCGTTGATGTCCCGGAGGGTATCGGTCAGGATGAGAATCCCGATGGCAATGAGAAAGATTCCGCTGATGAGTGTAACCCACCTCATATAACGTTTGATCTTATCAAAGGCCGACAGAAAAGAATTGAAGGCCAGGGAGGATAGGAAAAAGGGAATGCCAAGTCCTAAGGAATAGACCGCCAACAGCAGAATGCCTGTGGTGAAGCTTTTAGCGGTGCTTGCATAGATGAGAATAGTGGAGAGGATGGGACCGATGCAGGGAGTCCATCCTGCCGCAAAGACCACACCTACCAGAAAAGAACCCAGATAGCCTAGGGGTTTTTTCCCCATCTCGAATCGTTTCTCCATCTGGAGAAAAGGGATGTTGATGATACCGGTAAATTGAATGCCGAGAATGATGATGAGCACTCCTCCCACCTTCATGATCCAAGATTGATATTCAATGAGTATCTGCCCCAGATAAGAAGCGGATGCACCCATCAGAATGAAGACCGTTGAAAACCCTGTTATGAAAAGAATGGAATGCAGGGTCGTCGCCAAACGGACCTTTGATTTGGCTTTTTCATCGGTCAGATCTTGAAAAGAGACCCCAGTGATATAGGTGATATAGGAAGGGACCAAAGGCAGGACGCAGGGTGAGACAAAAGAAAGGAGCCCTGCCGTAAACGCAATTAGAGTTGAAACGTCTTGTTGGGGGTGCATAGGAAATTAATATATTTATACAATAATTCGAAAAAAAAAGACACCTATTTCTTTTTATATCCGTTGACAACGAAAGAACACAATGGTAAATTTTTATCAAAATGATTCAGGAGGTTGGTTATGGCTATTCTGGAAGTCAGCATTGTTCCGATCGGGACTGGAGGGACAAGCGTCAGTGCTTATGTGGCAGAGTGCGTTAAGATTTTACAAAAGGAGAAGAAGATTAAACACGAACTCACCTCCATGGGGTCCAATCTTGAAGGTGACCTAAAGAACCTGATGCGCGTGGTGATGAAAATGCACGAAGTTCCTTTTCGTAAGGGCGCCAAGCGAGTTTCAACCGCGATCAGAATTGATGATCGTCGGGATAAGAAAGGAACCCTGGAGGGTAAGAAAAAAGCGGTCGAAGCCAAATTAAAAAAACAATAAAGTTCATCGTCCATTGTTTATCGTTCAACGTTTACCAACAGGAGGTTATCATGAAAATAAAATGGTACGGTCATGCAGCCTTTTTAATCACCTCTGAAAAGGGAACAAAGATCATTCTCGATCCTTATGAACCCGGAGCCTTTGGGGGACAGCTTTCCTACGGCAAGATCAATGACCAGGCAGATATGGTCCTCACCAGTCATGATCATGCAGACCACAATGATACGAAAAGCCTTCCGGGTTCACCACAGGTGGTCAAAGGAAGTGGATCGAAGACGATCAAAGGGGTCTCCATCAAAGGAATTTCCACCTATCATGATTCTTCCAAAGGAAGCGAACGTGGAGCGAATACCATCTTTAACCTTCAGGTTGATGGAATTCAGGTCTGCCATCTGGGAGACCTCGGTCATCTCCTGAGCGATAAAGAGGTTGCGGAGATCGGTCCGGTGGACGTCCTTCTCATTCCTGTGGGAGGATTTTTTACGATCGACGCCAAAGAGGCAACCCGTGTGGCTGAACAGATCAAACCGAAGGTCCTTATCCCCATGCATTTTAAGACGGGGAAGTGTGGATTTTCCATCGCACCAGTCGAAGATTTTATAAAGGGGAAACCCGCTCCCAAACAGATTGGATCCAGTGAGACGACTTTCGATAAAGCCTCCCTTTCACAAAAGATGGAGATCGTTATCCTGGAGCATGCCCTGTAATTTTTACGGCGAATTACACCAATGATACCGAGTTTCACGAATAAAATCTATTCGTGTCATTTGTTATCATTCGTCCTGTTCGTTATCGCTTTTGAGCAAAATTTATGGCCAAGCCCCATTTGAATCTTCTGCTCACGGCAGAAGAGATTGAATCGATCGTAAAAAAACTGGCGGATCAGATCTCCAGGGATTACGAGGGAAAAGAACTCATCCTGGTTTGCGTCCTGAAGGGCGCCTTCATGTTTCTTTCAGACCTGATCCGCCATCTCCGGATTCCAGTGAAGGTCGATTTCGTCAGGCTCGCCAGTTACGGGGCCGGAACAAAGAGCTCTGGACTGGTTGAAATCACCAAAGATATTGAAACCCCCATTGATGGGAAAGATGTGCTCATCATCGAAGATATCGTCGATAGCGGCCGGACCCTCGTTTTTTTGAAAGAACGGCTATCCCTCTCAAATCCTCGCTCTGTAAAGATCTGTGCCCTTCTGGATAAAAAAGCCCGCCGAGAAGTGGAAACGAATGCGGACTACCTGGGCAAAGAGATCGAGAATGTTTTTATTGTAGGTTATGGGATTGACTTCAATGAAAACTACCGTAACCTTCCAGAGATCTACTATGTCTCCCCTTCCGAGCAGGAAAAAAAGTGAAGCTCCCCGTGCTTACGCACGGGGCATCTTCAAAGCTTCGGCGAAACCCGCCGAAGCACCCTACTCCGCTCCTTCGGAGTCGCATTCATCCCCGTCCTTCCGGACAGGGTATTCTGCGAAGGCGGGTAAAAGAGAGGGGATCATCTTTTGCCTTCTCCTCGCCTCTCTTCTCCTTCATGGCTCTGTTCTATCCCAGCCAAAGCCTTCTGCTGTGGAAGATTCGCATCTCTTCAAGGAGGGTGAAACTCTTTTTGCAAGAGGAGAAGTTGAAAAAGCCCTGTGGCGTTTCAAACAGTTGGTCACAGAACATCCTAGGAGCCCGCTCCTGAATGAAAGCAGATTCAGGATGGCTATCTGCTATTCCCATCTCAAAAGACATAAGGAAGCCGTTCAAGTTCTCAATGGTCTGCTTTCCACTTCCCCTCCCCTTCCCCGAATGGTTCAGCTTTTCACCCTTCTCGGTGACA
>VGSD01000215.1 GCA_016875155.1 Deltaproteobacteria bacterium
GCCTTTGCGATCACTGATCCACGCCGCATCGAATCCAACCTCGAACGCGTCTATAACCTCTTTCCCAGACTCCGTGAACGCCAAAAGCAGGTGGGAGGCACGCTCAGCGGCGGCGAACAACAGATGCTTGCGACCGGCCGCGCATTAATGGCTAATCCGAACGTCCTCCTGATGGACGAGCCTTCTATGGGTTTGGCTCCTGTGCTGGTAGACATCATCTTTGCAACCATCCGTCAGCTTCATGTTGATGGTACCACCATCCTTCTCGTCGAGCAGAATGCCCGTATGGCGCTCCAGGTGGCCAGCCGTGGCTATGTCCTTCAATCAGGCGTCGTGGTCCTGAGCGACTCAGCAGAAACCCTCCGTCAAAACGAAATGGTCCGCAAAGCCTACCTCGGCGAATCATAAATACCACTTCCTCTCTCCATTCTCCTATCTTCTGAAAGTGTTCATTTTTTGGCTAAAACCAATCTTTTTTGGGCATAGAATAACTAAAAAATCAGTCTAGATAATTCTTGTAATCAAAATTATCTTGAAAAAACAAAAGATTATAAAATTTGTGACCGCATAACTCTCGCAGGCATGCTTTTTGCTTAAAATGAATTAAAAAGAGAGTAAGTGGGAGAAATCCAATGCCAGTCGCAGAAAGGGACCCAGTACTTACAACGGATGAAGCCATAGAATATTTAAAGGTTTCAAAGCCCACCTTCTTGAAATATATCCGTCTTGGCAGAATCAATGCCATCAAAGCAGGAAAAGGTTGGAGAATTCTCCAATCGGAACTTTATCGTTTTTTAAGGGGTGAAGGAATGAAGAAGGCCGGACAAGGGGAAAACCTTGAACCTTAAAAAACTCGCAAATCATCTCCAAATCGAGGAAAACCAATTTTTAGAATTGACTGACCTCTTTTTAAAGACGACTTTCACGGAATTGACAAACCTCGAATCAGCCTTAGAGGACAGGCATTCAGCAACCGCCGAGAGGATGGCTCATTCCATCAAAGGGGCAGCCGGAATCCTTGGGTTTATGGAGATACATGAGGTTGCAAAGAAAATCGAATCCACTATTAGAGAAAATCATCTTACTGATATCCACGGAACGATTCTCATGATCAGAGAAAAACTTGACTTGGTCGCGGATGCCCTCCAGAGAGAAAAACGGAATGCGAAGGCTTAACATTCAAATGGGACTGATCCTCCTGAAGCTTGAGATGATCTCCATTCTGAGTCTCAAATATTTCTTAAAAAAAATGATGGGGATCCTTTAAGTGAGTCCAGTGGAAAAGATGATGAAAAAGAAGATCATGGTGGTGGATAATCACCCACTTGTGCTCAAGTTTATATCTCAGTTTCTTGAAAAAGAGGGCCATCAGGTGGTCACTGCCGAAGATGGTCTTTCTGCGCTTGAAATCTTAAAGACGTTTGATCCGAATATCATCTTTATTGACCTGATCATGCCCCATATCGGTGGAGAGAAACTCTGCCAGATTATCCGAAAGAATCCAAAATTTAATGAGACTTATCTGATCATTCTCTCGGCGATCGCAGCCGAACAGGAGGTGGATTTTTCCGCTTTTGGGGCAAACGCCTGTATTGCCAAAGGATCGCTCGACAAGATGGCCAAGCATGTTTTAGCCGCCATTGAACAGGTCAATAAGAAAAACATCCATCCCCCTCCCCTGAAACCTATTGGGATTGATGATGTCTATGCACGAAATATCACTTCTGAACTGCTCTCCGTCAAAAAGCACTTCGAGGTCGTTCTCAACAGCATGGTGGAAGGAATTCTGGAGATCACGCTTGAGGGAAAGATTGTTTATGCAAATCCAATGGCTACCTCGTTGATTCATAAGACAGAGGATGAAATCCTCTCTTCAGACTTTTTAGACCTCTATCCGGAACCGGTTCGAGAGAGTATTAAAAAAGAGTTCAAGGAGTTGTCTCTCCATCCGAGGCCCATGGCCCTGAGCAGCCCTCTCTTCATCAACGGAAGAGAGATCTCTTTTCATTTTCTGCCAGTCTTCGATGAATTAGAAAAAACGATCATCATCCTGCTGCATGATGTGAGCGAAAAGAAGCGGATGGAGGCCCAACTCTTACAGGCTCAGAAGATGGAGGCCATTGGAACCCTCGCAGGCGGAATAGCCCATGACTTTAATAATCTGCTCATGGTCATTCAAGGCAATGTCTCCCTGATGCTGTTAGACACCCCTCCCAATCATCAGCATCATGAAATGTTAAAGATGATTGAAAAACAGGTTCACAGCGGTTCCAAATTGACCAATCAGCTGCTCGGATATGCCCGAAAAGGAAGGTATGAGGTCAAGTCGATCAACCTGAACTCCTTAGTGGAAGAAACCTCCGAGGCCTTTGGAAGAACACGAAAGAATATCACCATTCACCGGGACTTGGCACCGAACCTCCTCACCTGTGAGGCAGATCAGGGACAGATCGAACAGGTCTTGATGAACCTCTTCGTTAATGCAGCAGATGCCATGCTCATGGGTGGAGACCTCTATTTGAAAACGAACAATGTGACCAACAAGGAGATCAAAGGCAGATTTTACACACCCAACCCCGGGGAATACGTGATGTTGACCGTTTCCGATTCTGGCATGGGCATCGACTCTAAGAACCTGAATCGCATCTTTGATCCTTTCTTTACGACCAAGGAATTAGGAAGAGGAACCGGTCTCGGATTGGCTTCGGTTTATGGAATCGTCAAAGGACATGACGGTTATATCGAGGTCGAATCCGACAAGGGCCGCGGAGCCACCTTCAAAGTCTACCTCCCGGCATCAGGCAAGCAAGTCCAAAAAGTTGATACACCGACCGGTCCAATCCCCAAGGCCATTGGCTCCGTCCTTCTGGTTGATGACGAAGAGGTGATCCTCGATGTGGGCGAGAAAATTCTAAAGGTTCTCGGCTATAAGGTCCTCGAGGCCAGAGGCGGAGCAGAAGCGATCGAAATTTTTAAGAAGCATCAAGACTCCATCGACCTCGTCCTTCTCGATATCATCATGCCCCAGATGGGCGGAGGGGAGGTCTATGACCGGCTTAAGGAGATTTCTCCGGAAGTAAAAGTCCTTCTCTCAAGCGGTTACAGCATTGATGGCGAAGCCTCGAAAATCATGGCACGGGGATGTAACGGTTTTATTCAAAAACCTTTCGACATCCTGCAACTTTCTCAGAGCATTAGGGCGATTTTAGTCAGATAGTCGCATCGTCAGATGGTCTTATAGTCATTTAGACTACCAGTGTATTGCGTTCGATACTCCTTTACATAATCCGTTCACCCTGAGCTTGTCGAAGGGTGAATCATATCGAGTGATTTCGCTCATGGTTCGACAGGCCAGTCCTGAGTGGAGCGTTCATCCTTCGAGAACCTCAGGATGAACGGTAAATCGAAGGGTTCACCACAAACGGACTGAAAGGATTTATGGCGTACCACATTTAGACTCCGCGACCATATGACGATTAGACGATAAGACTATTTGTTAAAGAAGTCTTTCACCCTTTTGATCGCGCAGAATTCTCCACACATCGTGCAGACCTCCTCCGTGTGTGATCTGCCTTCTTCGTGATACCGTCTTGCCTTCTCCGGATCGATCGAAAGTCCGATCTGTTTCTCCCAATCAAAAGCCTTGCGAGCCTTTGACATCTCCATGTCCTGTTCGATCGCTTTCTTATTCCCCCGGGCGATATCCGCGGCATGACCTGCAATCCGTGTGGCGATCACCCCTTCCCTCACATCCTCCACAGTGGGGAGTTTTAGATGTTCCGAGGGGGTCACATAGCAGAGAAAGTCGGCTCCAGCCCTGCCGGCAATGGCTCCGCCAATGGCACAAGTGATGTGATCATATCCGGGAGAGATATCGGTCACTAGAGGTCCGAGAACATAGAAAGGAGCTCCCCTGCATAATCTCTTCTCTAACAAGATATTCGCCTCAACCTGATCAAGAGGAACATGGCCCGGCCCCTCGATCATCACCTGAACACCCTCAGTCCAAGCCCTTTCGGTCAATTCTCCGAGGATTATGGTTTCTTGTACTTGTGGTCTGTCTGTGGCATCGGCCAGACAACCCGGCCTTAATCCATCCCCAAGGCTCAGAGTGACATCATGTTTTTTGGCAATTTCAAGAATCCGATCGTAATGTTCATAGAGGGGATTTTCCTGATCATTGTAGATCATCCATTCCACAAGGAAGGACCCACCCCGGCTCACCACTCCTAAAAGCCGATGACTCTGCTTCAGCCGTTCAACGGTATTTCGGGTCACTCCGCAGTGAAGCGTCATAAAGTCAACACCCTCTTCTGCCTGACGTTCGATGACCTCAAAGAGATCCTCCACTTCCATCTTGGCCAGAGCGCCCCTCTTCTTGGCCGCTTCAATGGCTGCCTCATAGATCGGAACCGTTCCCATCGGAATGGGCGTATGACGGATGATCTCCTTTCGGATGGCATCGATGTCTCCACCCGTGCTCAGGTCCATCACAGTATCGGTTCCTGCCTGAATCGAAACCCTCAGCTTATTCAACTCTTCCTCTAAATCGATGTGATCAGAAGAGGTTCCGAGATTGGTGTTCACCTTGATCCTGAGCCCTTCACCGATCCCCACGGGTTTTACTCTCTTGCGATTCCGATTCATAGGAATGACGATGCGACCGGAGGCAATCTTTTCCCTGAGCCATTCCGGAGAGACTCCCTCATCAGCAGCAACCCTTTCCATCTCTTTTGTGATCATGCCCCTCTGGGCTTCCATCTTCTGTGTCATCGAACCACCTTCTTTCAAAAAATGATAAGGAACCCAAGCGCATCAGTTCCCTTTGGCTTTAACCGATTGCACATTCAGCGCCCAATAAAAGAGCCCTGCGACGATCAGGCTCGGAAGGGAAGAACCCAGGGGCCAGGGAAAGGCTACCTTCACCTGCAATACCTTCTCCATCAACATGGCCGAAAAACCTAAATAGATTCCAAACCCAATGGCCCAGGCGAGGATGGCCCGCGGGTTTAACCCCTTCCAATACCAGTATTTCCCCTCTCTTCTGTAAAGGTCCTCGATATGGATGACCTTCCCTCTTAAAAAGAAATAATCAACGAGAACGATCCCAAACAGAGGACAGAACATGGCTCCGATGAAGAGGAGGAAATGCTCGTAATTGAGCAGGGTGGGGAAGATGACCGCGGTCACTGTCCCCAGAAGCCCACCGATCAATATCCCTTTTCGCTCTCCCAATTTGGGAAAGATATTGAGTCCGGAAATCGCTGTCGAATAGATATCCAGAAAGGTGGTGGTGAAAGTGGAGAAGAGGACGATGATCAGAGCAGGGATCGCCCATCCGAACTTCAGCATCAGATTCATCACCACTCCTGACGGATCGGGAGATTGGGTGGCCAATGATGCGGCCAGACCCAAAAGATACATCCACGAAGAGATGATGAAATAACCGATCCAGGTTCCCCAGAAGCTTGACCTTGAACCTGTGGCAAAACGCGAATAATCAGAAACCAGAGGAAGCCAGGAGATGGGCATGGCGATGACAAGATCCATTCCTACCATAAAGGGGAGGGCTTTCTTTGCCGGAATTTGAGCGAGCATA
>VGSD01000216.1 GCA_016875155.1 Deltaproteobacteria bacterium
AAAAGGTGAATGGGTTCCAGTTAAGAACCTTTCAAAAAGAAAAGCTGAACTCATGAGGTATGCAAGAAACACATTAAAGAAGGACAAAAGACTCAACATAAGAATTTCCGGAAGAGACCTGACTGAATTACAGAAAAAGGCGGTAAGTGAGGGATTACCTTATCAGACCTATGTTTCCAGTATCATTCATAAATTTGTAAATGGGAAACTGATCGAGGCAAAAAATTAAACTGCTAACAGCGGGCTTTTCGGGTGTGTGGAAGGGACGGATGGAGGGTCTCGGTAGGAACGCTGGTTGCCCATGATGACGCCAAAACGGATCATAGGATAAGGATGACAAACACGGGCACGAGGAAACCGTCTGTTCATGAGGCGTTTCATCAAATCCCAGGAAGAAAGGCGCGGTGTCAGGCAACGGTAATTCGGTACTTTTCATCTCATGGGAGGTTTTAATGTCTCGTAAAGGACTTATGGCTGTTGAAGCACTAAGTGATATTTCTAAATTTCTGAATGCCTCTAAACCTCCAGAAAATCATCTGGATAATGCCCTCCGCATTTTAGGAACATCCACCTCAGCCGTCGGAGTAGCATTGTATAAAAAAGTTTTTACTGATCAGGTAGAATTTACATTGAAATGTCTAGGGGTTTGGAATTCCAAAATAGTCGATCGATCATCGGAAGATTGGTACTTGGATATAAGCCAAGTCAAGCGGTTTCCAGGTGAGTGGTGGCCCATTTTGGAGGCAGATGAAATCCTACAGATCGATCACACATCTTCTCTTTCGTTCAAGCGTTCTGTTAACCTTACCTTCATACCCATTTTAATCGAGGGAAACCTCTTCGGGTTCTTGTGCCTTAAGGACTCAAGGGGTTGTATTCTTTCAGCCTCTCGGCGAATCTACTTGAAAGCCGTGAGTCGTATCTTTGAACTTTGGGTCTCCAAATTAAATATCACCAAAAGACTGAACGATTATTTAGATTCGATGCCGACACCCGTTTTGGTGATGGACGGCAATGGGGTCGTTACGGGATGGAATCGCCCTTCTGAAGAAATGACGGGATGGAGGGCGGAAGAGATCCTGGGGAAAGGGGATTATGCTCAGGCCATCCCGTATTATGGAGAGCCCCGTCCTACCGTGTCAAATCTGATTTTAAATCCAGATCCTGAATGGGAGGCAGGGTACCTTGAATTCCGAAGAGTAGAAAATAGTGTCTACTCCTTGTCCTACTGCCCAGGCGTTCCGGGGGGAGGTGCTTTTGTCAGCTGTAACACTTCAAAAATATTTGACATCAATAATCGACTGTGGGGAACGGTTCATACGGTTCGAGATGTAAATCGGGAACGACAAATCGAAAAGAATCTTCAGAGATCCGAGTCCATGTACCGAACAATCGCTAACTTTGCGGGTGTGGGTATTATGCTTTTTCGAAGAAACAGGGTCCTCTATTGTAATGAACAATTCTTAAAATTTATTGGAAAGAAGGATGAGGAAATTTGCCTGGATGACCTGGTTAAATGGATCCATCCCCATGATCGAACTGAAACAAACCAGAGATTAGATAACCTATTTGAGGGAATTCCAACGACAGATCGTTTTGAATTCCGGGCTCAAAGCCGGGAGGGGAGTCGATATTACCGGTGTAACGCCGCCGTCATGGACTATGAGGATCAACCTACGGTACATTTGATTCTCGATGATATTACCGAGCAAAAAGAATTGGCTCATAAAGCCAGACTGAATGAACTTCGAATGTACCATGATGACCGCCTCACCGCCCTGGGGACAATGGCCGCAGGGATCGCTCATGAGTTAAATCAACCCCTCAACACCATTCGGGTCATTACCGATGGCTTTCTCTTTGGGAGAGAGGAAGGTTGGGTGCTTGACCACGAAGAACTTTATGACAATTTAGAGATGGTTTCAAAACAGGTATTAAGAATGTCCGATGTCATCCAAAATATTCGCAATTTTGCCCGGGAGGATCGTGGACAAAACGAAGACGACGTCGACCCCAATGATGCTGTCCAAAATGTATTTTCCATGATAGGACGTCAAATTGAAGTGCACGGAATCCAAGTGAAGAAATATTTATTGGCCGACATACCACCGATTAAAGCGAATCTGAATCGTTTGGAACAGGTGGTCATGAATTTAATCGTTAATGCCCGTCAGGCCCTTGATGACTGTTCTCACGACAGCAAGGAACTCTGGGTCAGGACAGGTAAGGAGGATGGTCATATCTTTATTGAAGTTGGAGATAACGCGACTGGAATTCCCGAACCGTTTCTCACAAAGGTTTTCGACCCCTTTTTCACCACAAAAGAAGTGGGACAAGGAACAGGATTAGGCCTCACCATCAGCCAAACCATCATGTCCGAGTTTAAAGGCCGCATTGAGGCCTTCAACAACAGCAAGGGAGGAGCTACCTTCTTGGTTACCGCTCCTGTTTCCGGAGGAAGACGTTGAACATCCTTTTAGTCGACGATGAGCCGGATGTCCGGAAAAGCCTGTCTAACTTCCTTCACAAATTAGGCCATACGATCACTTGTGCCGCCAATGGGCTTGAAGCCCTTCAGGAGTTTCATTCAAGGGATTATGAGCTGATCATTACGGACATCCGGATGCCGGGAATGGATGGGCTTGAATTGATGCGTCGCATTAAACAGGTTGAACGTTCCTCCGTGGACATTCTCATTATTACAGGCCACGGAGATATCGACAATGCGGTGAAAGCGCTCAAGTATGGGGCTTATGACTACCTTCATAAACCGGTTAACGTGCGGGAGTTAGCCATCACCCTTGAACGGGCGTCCGAATATCGGACCTTGCGAGCAAATTATAATCGGTTGAAAAAGGAGTTTCAGGAGCAGGTCGAACAGGAAACCCAGGCATTTCGGGGAAGGGCAGATCAATTGCGGGAAGCCTACCTGGAAGAAATTGGTTTAGGGGATGTCTACGTTTATTCTGAAGCCATGCGGAGGGTCATGGATCTAGCGGAAAAATACAGTTCCGACCGGTTCGTCCCTATTCTGATCGAAGGGGAAACTGGAACGGGGAAGGAACTTGTTGCAAGATACATTCATTATTACGAAAAAGGAAAAGCGTTGACCCCTTTTGTCGCCATTAACTGCGGGGGCATCCCATCGGAATTATTTGAGGTGGAGCTTTTTGGGCATGAGGGAGGCGCTTACACGGGCGCAACGTTAACAGGCCGAATGGGGAAGTTTGAAATGGCCAGAGGTGGGACCATCTTTCTGGATGAAATCGGAGAGTTGCCGGCGAATCTTCAGGTTAAATTTCTGAGGGTCATCGAAGATAAAAAGCTCTTTCGAGTAGGCGGAATCAAGGAGATCCCTATCGATGTTCGTATCATTTCAGCAACCAATAAAAACCTCTCTCAAGAAGTGGCCAAAAAACGATTTCGAGAAGACCTTTATTATCGAATCAATATGGGGACTATTCGAATTCCTCCGCTCCGGGATAGGCGGGAGGATATTCTGCCGATGGCACTCCGGTTTGTGAGGCGCTCTTTTTCTCGTACAGGTAAGACGTTTAATGAATTCACAACGGATGCCCAGGAGTTTCTCAGGTCCTATTCCTGGCCTGGTAATGTCAGACAGCTTAGAAATGCCATGGAACGATTGGCACTTCTGGGACCTTGGGACCGTATTCATCGCCAAGATCTTTCCTTCATACACGATTCACCCCCCATGGATGAGAGGCTCAATCCATTTAAACCTGTGCTTGGACAAAGTGAGTTTGAATTGCCTCCCACAACATTGAATCTGGAGCATCTCACAAACGAAATCATTAAACGGGCATTAGAAAAAAGTCGGGGGAATCAAACCCAAACGGCACAATACCTCGGTCTCTCCCGCAGGGTCCTCCAAGGGAAATTAAAAAAAATGAACCTTCTCTAATTCAACCTCTGTCCTTCCTTCAAATCCAATTTAGGATTTGTCATCGCGTTGTACCGGGTGGTGCAACTCGACCTTTATCGGGCACCACTTGGTGCACCTAAATCAAAAATCCTTTGCCACCAACCTATAACCGGCGGATATTGTAAGACATTTAATTTATTGTGATCTGGCATCTGATTTGCAATTTAAGATTGCTCGAAAAATATCGAGGAAAGAATGCTCATCATCGGAGAAAGAATCAACGCTTCTCGTCAGCATATCGCTAAGGCGATCCTTTCCCAAAATGCAGCGTTTATTCAGAATGAAGCAAAGGCCCAGGGCATGGCCGGAGCGGATTACATTGATGTCAATGCAGGAACCTTTGTTGGAGAAGAGGCAGCAAGGCTCAAATGGGTGATTCAGGTTGTCCAGGAAGCGGTTGACCTTCCATTATGTATCGATAGTTCAGACCCGGACGTCATCGAAAATGTTCTCCCTTTAACAAAAAAACCACCGATGATCAATTCGATCACGTTGGATTCGTTCAGAATGAAGAAGATTTTACCACTTGTTGTTGAACATCAAACGAAAGTCATCGCGTTATGCCAAAAGGAAAACACCATGGCGGAAACCCTCCAGGCCAAGATCGAGATGGCCGGTTTATTCGTGAATGAAGCCTTGAGGCTCGGAATACCAATCGAAAACCTATATATCGATCCACTCGTGTATCCCCTTGCCACCCATTACCTTTCCGCCTCCGTGACGCTGAGTGCCATCGAAGAGATCGTAAAAGGTTTTCCGGGGGTTCATACCACGTGCGGTTTGACCAATATTTCCTATGGTCTTCCCGCCCGGAAGCTGGTGAATCGTACTTTCCTCTCGGCAGCAATCCAGAAGGGGTTAGATTCCGTTATCATGGACCCCACAGATCGACAGTTATATGGAACCCTTAAGGCGGCCCTGATGGTTGCAGGAAAAGACGAGTATTGCGCAATCTATCTTCGATGCTTCAGGGAGGATCTGTTCGAGTAAATTCTCAGACAAGGAATTTCAAAATAATAGAACAAACAGGTTCAAGAGGAGGGTGGAGATGGAGAGAAAAAAGGTAACGATCAAGCAGTTGCAGGAGAAGAAGGCCCAAAAAAAACTTATTACCATGCTTTCAGCTTACGATTACCCTCTCGGTCAGGCTATGGATCGGGCTGGTATTGACATTGTTTGCGTTGGCGATTCCCTGGGAATGGTGGTTCTTGGATATGAAGGGACCGTCCCGGTCACCATGGAGCAAATGCTCCATCATTGTCAAGCTGTTACGGCAGGATGCAAACATGCCTTCGTGGTGGCGGATATGCCGTTCGGCTCATATAACGAGAGCAAAGAACAGGCCATCCGGAATGGGAATCGGTTTCTCAAGGAAGGAAAAGCAGATGCGGTTTTATTAGAAGGGGGTGAACGAATTGTCGAGATCGCCCAAGCCCTTGTTAAAGCGGGAATCCCGGTTATGGGACACCTCGGGGTAACCCCGCAGACCGTGTCCATGCAAAGCGGGTTTAAAGTCCGGGGGACTTCTTCAGAGGAAGCCTATCAATTGCTCAAAGAGGCGTTTATGCTGGAGCAGGCCGGTGTCTTTGCAATTGAGCTTGAATGCATCCCTGA
>VGSD01000217.1 GCA_016875155.1 Deltaproteobacteria bacterium
GGGCGGCGGTTGCTCGTTTTCTTGGAGTAACCACTTCATCGGTTAATCGCTTGGCAGCTACGGAAGAAATGCCAGAGTTGAAGAAATACCTTAAAATGCTTTAGAACCTACGTCCCCAAATTTTGCAAATTGAAGTAATGCAAGACCGGGCTTTATTATTGGCTGAAAAAAAGGGGAATCGCTATGTCTAAAGAACTCCGTGTGCGGTGGGGCTGGCTAAAGGGAATGTATATTTACACTATTGTTGGAGCAGGGGGATTCGGTTTGGGAATAATATTTACCCCCAACCTAATGACAACCATGTTTAGTATGCCTAGTCAAGACCCAATCGTTTTAGGAATAACTGGAAGCGTCTATTTATCATTTGCACTTCTATCCATATTGGGCCTTCGGTCTCCTCTTAAATTTAGTCCTGTTTTGTTGCTTCAATTGACCTATAAGATCGTCTGGTTCATTGGCGTAATTTTACCAATTATATTTGTTGGCAAATTTCCAAGTTACGCAATATTGTACGTCGTGGTGTTCGCCACTTATATCATCGGAGATCTGATTGCAATACCTTTCTCATATGTCTTTTCAAAACAATCAGACTGACAGCAAATGAGGTCTTGCAATCCAACAATCAAAAGAGAACTATTAAAAATTGTAGTAATGCAAGATCTGATCATATTTTTTACAAACTACCCCCTAAAGAGAGGAAGGAAACGATGAAAGTATATTATGATGATGAAGTGGATGCCTTATATTTAAAGTTGAGCGATGAGGCCCCTGAAGGAGTTATAGAAATTTCTGAAGGAGTTAATTTGGATACCACTTCAGAAGACAAAATAGTGGGGATAGAAATTCTGGATGCCTCCCACAAAATTGATTTAAAAACGATACTATCATACACACTTGAGTTTGATAAAGACTTGATCATTCAAAAGACTGCTTAACAGATAACTACTTTCAGGTAAACAAAATCACGCCTCTCCTAAAAACTTAGAACCTATTCCCCCAAGTACACGATCCAGTTTTGAACCCCTTGCCACACAGGACAACCCTTGTTTTAAGGGGGTGGATAGGCTATAAATATTTAAAAGTGTTCATGATTGATGATGGAGATAGAATGAAGAAGAGAATTTTTCTCTCATTTTTTTATGGGCTTCTGGTCCTTCTGATGGTCATGGGGACGGCCCATGCTCAGAAACAGCCGAAGGCCTTCACGGTTCTTTACACCAACAACATCAATGGTGAGATTGATCCCTGTCCTACCTGAGACCCGAGGACACGTTTTGGCGGTCTGGCCAGAAGAGCGACATGGATTAAGGAGATTCGTGAGACGGGTGGAGGGGACCTGCTCCTCCTGGATGCAGGCGATCTTCTCTTTAAAAAATATTCGATGCCCGTTCCCGGAAATGAAATCAAGATGGTAACGGAGAAGGCAAAACTGATTGCCGAGAGTTTTAGCCTGATGGGTTACGATGTAATGGCGATCGGAGATGACGACCTCAGCCTGGGGAAAGAGTTTCTAATGGAAATATCCAAGACAGTGAAATTTCCATTTCTATCTTCCAATGTTATCGATGAGGCCACAGGCAAACCTCTTTTCCAAACCTCTCTCATAAAGAAGAGCAATGGCATGAGAATCGGAATCTTCAGCCTCCTCGCTCCTGATACATTTCCGAATCCATACGATCCCAGAAAAAAAGGACTCGCGGTTCGATCTCCCACTGAAACCGCCCAGGCCATGGTCAAAGAACTCCAACCGAAGACCGATCTGATCATCCTCCTCAGCCATCTTGGTTATCCCAAGGATGTGGAATTGGCCCAGGTCGTGCCGGGGATTCATGTCATCGTGGGCGGCCATACAGGGGTCAATCTTCCCTACCCGCCTGCCATCAATAAAAGTTTGATCGTCCAGATGTCTTCCAGAGGATTGTATGGAGGAAGGCTGGACCTTGCCTTCCACACCAATAATGAATCATTCTTTTTCAATGCCTCAGAGAAAAGATCTTTTGAGAACAGTTTGAGCCAGTTCAAAGAGAGGGTCTCTTCCTCCGATGTGACAGAGGTGGAGGGGTGGCTGCAATATAACTTCGGACCCTATTCCCGCCTTCTCCATCTGGCTCGCCTCTATGAGATACGCCTTCCTGAGGAATTCATCCAGACCCTGAGAGACCTCGTCGCCTCTTTGAAGGCCCAGGAGCCTGAAAAACAGAAAGGTCTGAGGGTAAAAGTAAAAGAAGAGGCTGAACAGATTCTCAAGCAACTCCAGAGCAGGAATGAATTTGTTCATAATCTGATTCCTCTCGGAGACCAGATCAAAGACCACCCTGAGATCGCAAAGATGGTTGAAGCGTTTCGCTCAAAATATCCAGAGCCTGAAAAAACCGCTCCTCCGAGAACCGAAGCCCCCCGTCCCAAAAGCGGAGCTCCACAGAAGTAAACATGGCGACCACGGACCTCATCCTTCTTCATCCACCCACTTACTACGATTTCAGAAAGAGACCTGGAATATACGGCCCGATCAGCGATGTCGTCCCCTCCACGCCCATCTTTGAAATGTATCCGATCGGGTTTACCAGCCTCTCGGAATATCTGGAGCGGCACGGCTTGAAGGTCAGGATCATCAATGTCGCCCTGAAGATGATCAAAGATGACCGGTTCGATGTGGAGAAACTCATCCGTAAGAACAAACCCCTTGCCTTCGGCATTGACCTCCACTGGATGGCTCATGTCCACGGAGCGCTGGCCTTGGCGGAGATGATCAAACGGTTTCATCCTGATACACCCGTCATCCTGGGCGGACTCTCTGCCACCTACTATCACGAAGAAATTTTGCCCCAGTACCCATTCGTCGATTTTGTGATGAGAGGAGATTCTACGGAAAAGCCCCTGGTCCAACTCTTAAAGGCGATTCGAGAGAAGAAGGGGCTCAAAGAGATTCCCAACCTCACCTATCGCGATGGAGGAAATGGAATACAGGTCAATCCCATCACTCATGTGCCACAAGATCTCGATGATATCGCCATCGATTATCGCCATATCATGAAGAAGGTTGTCAGGTACATGGACCCTGTTGGCTACCAGCCTTTTGTGGACTGGTATTCTTATCCTGTGACCGCAGTCTTCACCTGCCGCGGCTGTACCTACCATTGTAAGACCTGCGGAGGTTCCTCCCGGACGTTCCGATCGATGGCTAACCGGACAAAGCCAGCCTACCGGAGCCCGAAACTACTGGCGCAGGATATCTTTGATGTCGCGGATCACCTCAATGCTCCCGTCATGATCATCGGCGACATCTTTCAACCCGGGGATGAGTATGGAGACACCTTTCTTCAAGAAATGAAGAAAAAACCGATTGATAATCACATTGCCTTCGAATTCTTTGTCCCTCCTTCAAGAGATCAATTGGAGAAGATCGCCGGATCCATAAAATATTTTAACATTGAAATCTCTCCCGAGTCGCATTCCGAAGAGGTTCGGAAGGCTTTTGGAAGACCCTACACCAACCCACCTCTGGAGAAGATGATCGGTGATGCCATTGACCTTGGCTGCAAACGGATTGACCTCTTCTTTATGATCGGCCTCCCAAAACAGACCTATCAATCAGTCATGGAGACCGTTGACTACTGTCGGCTCTTGCTGGAGCGATTTCAGCCCTATGATAAGCTCTTTCCCTTTATCTCCCCTCTTGCCCCCTTTCTCGATCCCGGAAGCACGGTATTTGAAGAACCGGAAAAGTATGGATACCGCCTTCTCTGTCGGACCGTCGAAGAGCACCGCCAGGCATTGACGACACCAAGCTGGAAGTATATCCTTAACTACGAAACCGAGTGGATGGATCGCCATGAGATCGTGGCGAGCACCTATGAGTCCGGAAGAAGGCTGAATCGCCTGAAGGCTGAGTTCGGCCTGATTGATCGAAAAACAGCCGAATCCGTTGAAATGCGAATTGATCGTGCCCTCCTTATGATGGACGAGATCGACCGGATCATGGCCATGCCGGATCCTGCACAGAGGGAATCCTTGTTGGAGTCCATGCTGAACAAACCTCAGTCGCTTCAGAACTACAGCATGTCCACAGTCTGCGAGAAGAGGGAGCTGGAATGGCCCACCCGATTCATTCGAATGAACTTGTTTAAGATTATCAAAACACTGATTGCGAGTGGTGCACCACATAAATAATGCTGTCGTTCCCTGAACCATCTGAGGTTCAGGACCAGTCATGTACCCTAAATGGCGTATGGCAAAGAGCAATCGGATGGCTTATTTTGCTGGAAATGATCATTCTCAACCATAGTTCTATTTATGGGATACACCACGAGGAGGAAACCCAATGTCTCCGACCCTTCGCCAGCAGGTTCTTCGTAACATACCGAGCGTGGATGAAATCCTATCTCAAAAGGAGATGTCAGATCTCCTGAAGATCCATCCCCGAACTGTGGTGGTGGAAGCCATCCGCAGGGGGCTTGGGCAATTGCGCGAAGAGGTCCTGAAACGGGACGATTTATCCGCATCGGATGAAGCCCTCTTTTCCTTTCAAAATCTCCTCCCTCTTTTCGAGAAAGAGATCAATCTCCAGGTCCAGCCTCGACTTCGCCGGGTCATCAATGCCACAGGAATCGTGATCCACACCAATCTTGGAAGGGCGCCCCTTCATCCCCTTGCATTGAAACAGATGGTCGAGGTGGCAAAAGCCTACTCCAATCTCGAATATGATCTCGCAAAGGGTGAGCGTGGGGATCGGTATGTTCATGTAGAGGAGATTCTCTGCCACCTCTCGGGCGCAGAATCAGCCCTGGTCGTCAATAATAATGCCGCGGCGGTCCTCCTCTGTCTCAATACCATTGGAGAGGGAAGAGAGGTCATCATTTCGAGAGGAGAGTTGGTTGAAATCGGAGGGGCCTTCCGAATTCCTGATGTGATGAAACGAAGCGGAGCCACTCTGAAAGAAGTTGGCACAACCAACCGGACCCATCTCAATGACTATCAGAGGGTCATCGGTCCTGAAAGCGCCTTGCTCCTCAAGGTCCATACCAGCAATTTCAGGGTGATGGGTTTTACCTCGGAAGTCTCCCTCGACGAATTAGTTGAACTTGGAAGAAAATACCATCTCCCTGTGATGGAGGATCTTGGAAGTGGCTGTTTCATTGATCTTGTCCATTATGGATTGGAAAAAGAACCTACGGTTCAAGAGGCCATCAGGACTGGAGTCGATCTGATCACGATCAGTGGCGATAAACTTCTGGGCGGACCCCAGGCTGGAATCATTCTGGGAAAGAAGAAGTTCCTCGACCCGATCAAAGCCAACCCGCTGACACGGGCGCTTCGAATCGACAAACTGACCCTGGCCGCTCTTGAGTCAACGCTTCTTCTCTATATCGACGAGAAGAGAGCGATGGCAGAGATACCAACCCTGCAGATGCTCGGCCTTGACATGAAAAAGTTGAAGAGCAGGGCGAAACGCCTTTTGAAACGACTCCAGGGGAAGGTCGGAAATAGCTTGCAGATGACAATTAAAGAGGATGTCTCCCAGGTGGGCAGAG
>VGSD01000218.1 GCA_016875155.1 Deltaproteobacteria bacterium
AAGAGACAGCCGCCCTTTATCAGATGCCAAGCGGTGTCAGACTAAAACAGCTCCTCTTTGCCATACACACCTACTATGCCTTTCTCATGAAAATTATTGCCATTGAACTTCTCTCCATGCAGAGGGGAAGCACCATCATATCTTTCGTGAGGGATCTGGGTTCATTAGATGATCATGCTCTCAAAGAAAGACTTGAGAAACTTGAATCCGGAGCCGATTTCATAGATCAGGGGATTGAGAACTTCTTAGAGGCCGATTTTTTCAGATGGTATCTCGATGAATGGAATAAATCCATTGCCCAGACCTTCCGTACCATTGTCCGCGCCCTCTCATCCTTTGAACCGGCCACACCTGTTCTGGAGCCTGACTGGACCCGTGACTTGTTGAAGAAACTTTATGAGATGATCGTTCCGAGAAAGCTCAGACACGACCTTGGTGAATTCTATACACCGGATTGGTTGGCAGGATACCTCATTGATCGGAGCGGTTATCAGGGGGCCCCGGATATCCGATTTTTGGACCCCGCCTGTGGATCTGGCACGTTCTTAGTGGAGGCCATTCACCGTGTGATCCAGAATATCAGATCGCAAAACAAGGTGGATCGGGAAAATGTGGGCCGTCTCATCCTTAACAACATCGTTGGATTTGACCTCAATCCGTTGGCAGTCCTTGCCTCCAGGACAAATTATTTGATAGCCTTTGCCCCATTTATTCCTTCTGTTAGACCGATTTCAATCCCCGTCTACCTCTGTGATTCTGTTTTGGCGCCCATGCGGGCGAATAAAGCAGGGGAATTCGATTTCGGAGAGGTGATCTTTACAACAACCAAAGGAGAGTTTCGCTTTCCTTCTGTTATGCAGAATAAAGAGAAAATCGACCAGTTTACGTCTTTAATTGAAATCGGTCTTAAAGGAAAACAGAGTCCAGAAGATTTCTCGGCCCTTCTGAGGAAAAGACTCCCGCTTTCTGAGGGGGGCATAAGACTTCTTTTAACAGTTTACAGTCGCATCAAACAATTGGAAGAGCAGGGTGAGAACGGGATCTGGGCTCGCTACATCAAGAATGCCTTTGCACCTGCCTACCTTGGGCGGTTCGATTATGTGATTGGCAATCCCCCATGGATACGATGGGGGTATCTATCCGATGACTACCGAAAAAGAACTCTCGATCTCTGGCAACGATATGGACTCTTCTCTCTAAAAGGACATGAAGCAAGACTTGGGGCGGGAGAAAAGGATTTCTCCATGTTGTTCACCTATGCCTCATGCGACAATTATTTAAAGGAAGGCGGTAAACTTGCCTTTCTGATCACTCATGAGGTTTTTAAATCCAAAGGAGCAGGCGAGGGATTCCGGCAATTTGAAATTAAAGAGAGCAAAACTCCTCTCAAAGTCACTCTTATGGAAGATATGGTAGACTTAAAACCTTTTCAGGCGGCCAATAAGACTTCTCTGTTCGTTTTAGAAAAAGGCAAAAAGACAACTTATCCTGTGCCGGTAGTCATTTGGAAGAGACGTCCAGGAATAGGGGCAATTGGTACGGATTGGGCATTTTCAGATGTATTGTCTAATACAAAACAAAATAAAGCAAAAGCCATCCCTGTTGATCCATCCAAAATCAGCTCTTCATGGCAAACGGCCTCACCTTCCTCTCTAAAGGTTTCCAAAAAGCTCAAGGGGAAAAACCCTTATAAAGCTCATCTTGGTGCGAGAGTGGAACCCTATGGTGTTTTCTGGTTGCAAATAAAAGAAGTCCGTCCCGATGGTCTCCTTGTTGTTGAAAATATGGTGGAACGAGGAAAGAGAGAGATCCCTTCAACCTCATCTGCTATTGAAAAGGATCTTGTCTATCCTGCAGTCAGTGGAGGAGACATCATTCCGTTTGGGATAAAAGGTAATATTTATGTTCTGATTTCCCAAGATCCTAAGAAACGCCTTCCATATCCTGAATCATGGATGACGACCAATGTCCCGCTTACCTATGCCTATTTAAGGCCGTTCAAAGACATTCTGCTATCAAGGGGATCGAAAGTAGTTCGAGAGCTCGCTCAAGACACGGAATTCTATGCAATGTATGGAATTGGCGAGTATACCTTCGCAAAGTATCGTGTGGTTTGGAAAAGGATGGCCTCTAAAATGGTGGCGGTGGTTCTGTCCAGGCTTCGAACGCCCTTTGGTCTGAAAACAGCCATTTCCACGGATACAACCTCTTTTTTTGCTGTTGCGGAGGAAGAAGAAGCCCATTATTTATGCGGCATCCTGAACACAAAGATTGTAGATGAATATATCCGCAGTTTCTCCTCGGCGGGCAGGGGGTTTGGAGCTCCATCGGTGATGAATAACCTTGCTATTCCCAAGTTTAAGAGTGATAATAGAATTCATAGGAAGATTGCAGGGCTTTCCCAAAAGGCGCATGACCTGTTGGCCCAGGGGAAGGAAATTGGAAAATTACAAGATGAGCTTCATGAGGCAGTTGAAAGATTATGGAATATCGGATTCTAACGCCTTCGGAACAAAACTATCCTAAACGCCTGATTGATCGCCTCGGAAAAACCGCTCCTGAGCAGATTTACTGCTGGGGACCGCTTGAATTTTTAAACCGTTTTACAATGGGGGTCATCTCTGCCGATTCAATCCCGGGTCTGGCGCTGTGGGAAACAAACCAGCTATTATTTACCATTCGTGAGTATGATCTTAATTTCATTGGTGGATGGCACTCGGTCATGGAATCAGAAATTTTCCGCCTGGGACTTTTTAGAAAATATTTAACTGTTACGCTCTTTACGTCAAAGGGCCTGAAGCAAGAGACCTTTGACTCCTTTCTCCTAACAAGGTTTTATCCTCCCCTCCATGAGTTCCCGGAGCGAGAAGAATATTTTCGCCGGGCAAAAGAAGGAAGGCTATTGATGCTCTCGGTCTCTCCTCCGGATGAGGCCAGGATGAAACGAGCCAATATTATCAACCGAAATTGGATAGCCTGTAACCTCTCCGATGTGGTTTTTGTTCCCTTTGCAGAAAAAGGGACAAAGACATTCACCATGGCCAAACGAGTGCTATCAGCGAAAATTCCAATTTTTACGACCGGGCACGAATCCAATAAAGATCTCCACCAGTTGGGAATTCCCGCCTTTTCAAGAAAGTCAATTGGTGATTACTTGGAAAGTTTGGGAGCAAATCGAGCAAGCATTATAAAAGAAAATCATAATCAGATAGTATTGACTAAACCAGTCGTTGAACCAGAAAATAAATCCCCAAAGTTTCTTCAAGAGAAATTCAATTTCTGAAATTGAAATGAAACTCCATCCCCGCCCCTACCCTCTTCCGTCAAGGGAGAGGGAGAAGTGAATGGAAGGGATGCCTAAAAGGGAGGAATGATCATGAATCAGAAAGATCGTTTGAATGCTCTGGAGGTTGCTCTTAATAACGAGATGAGGGAGCGGGAATTCTATCTTAAAAACGCTGAGAGGACGACCAATCTTCTCGGCAAGAAGATGTTTCAGCAGATCGGGGATGACGAATTGGAGCATTACCAAAGGCTCAAACAACTCCATGAAAAGTGGACCAAACAGGAGAAGTGGCCTGAGACCGTTCCTCTCAAAGTGAATGATACCGTGGTAAAAGACATTCTGCTGGACTTTTTAAAGAAAGCCGCTGAAAAAACCAAAGGCGATTCAAACGATTTAGAGGCGGTCCGGATCGCCCTTGAATTTGAGGCTAAGGGGGCGAAATTCTATGCCGAAATAAGGGATGCTTCATCCGATCCCAAAGAGAAACAGTTCTTCGACCTTTTGGCCAGGATGGAAAACGAGCACTACCTCTCTCTCAAGGACACCGAGGAATATTTCATAGACCCCCAATCCTGGTTCCGTAAAATGGAACATCACACCCTCGATGGGGGTTAGGAACAAATTTAGATTTCGGATTGCGGAATGCAGATTGAAAAACCTGAAACCTGATATTAGGTTAAAAAAGCGAATAGCACAAACGAGTCAGAACAATTGCCGCACCGGCATTTTAAATGATAAGCATGGGTGTTATTCGTGAAATTCGTTATCATTCGTGTAATTCAAAAAGGGTTACTTCGGAACAAATCTGGATAAAATCCAACTTACGATGCTGATGAGGATTGCCCCGATCACAGCCCCCCAGAAGCCATAGACATGAAATCCCCTTACCAGGACTGAGACCAACCAGAGCATCAATCCATTGATAATCAGTAAAAAGAGCCCAAGGGTCAAAAGGGTGATTGGAAAGGTGAAAAAGACCAGGATGGGCTTGATGATTGCATTAACGATTCCTAAAATAAAAGCGCTCACCAAGGCTGCCCAGAAGCTGTCCACCCCAATCAATCCTGGAAAAAGATAGGCGATGATCAGAATGGCCACCATATTGATGATTAAACGGATGATAAAGAACATAAATCCTCCCTAAAAACCTTCCCTTTTTGATCTTAGTATAGGGCAACCCCATCCTTAGAATCAACTCTTTTCTTCCATCCTTCTCCAAAGAATATCCTCGATTACCATTGACAGAAGAGGCTATTATTTGTTAACCTTTTTAAAAAATTTGGTTGACAATCCATTCAATTGCGGATTTTGCCTGTCCCGACCAAGTCGGGGGGTGCGGGACTGCTAATTTCTAAACAATCCTTCATGACGGAGCGTCACCATCAAACAATGAAAATTACCAAGTATTATCCTCTCCCTTGATGGGGGAGGATTAAGGTGGGGGTGAACCTAACGTAATCACCCTTACCCCAACCCTCTCCCGTCAAGGGAGAGGGAAAATATTTTTGGAAAGGAATGTAATGCCTATTGAAAAATTGCGGATGGTCGTTCTGACCTCTCTGATGGCAGCCTTAATGGCTGTGGGAGCTTACATCCATATCCCTATAGGGCCAGTGCCCATTGTTTTAACCAACCTCTTCGTCCTTCTCTCAGGTCTGCTTCTCGGAAACCGCTGGGGACTCGCCAGCGCAGGCCTCTACCTTCTAGTTGGAGCCATCGGCATGCCTGTCTTTTACGGCGGAAAGGGAGGATTTGCCCATATTCTTGGTCCGACCGGTGGTTATCTATTCGGATTTGCCTTCTCAGCCTGGATTACTGGTTTTATCTCTGAACGATTCCGCCATACAATAATGGGAGGGGTTATCGCTGTCATCATCGGATCGCTTGCCGTCTATGGTCTTGGAGTCCCCTGGCTCAAGATGATTACCAAGATGTCATGGAACAAAGCATGGATGGTCGGGATGCTGCCATTTCTCTTAGGAGATGGACTGAAGGCAGTCGTTGCCATTGTCCTGGCCCGTGCAGTCAGACCGATGTTGAATCGACAGACACAAATTGCCTCCACCCTCACCCCCACCCTCTCCCATCAAAGGGAGAGGGAGAGAGAGCAATGATTGAACTCCAAAACCTCCATCATCGATATCCTGACGGGACTTATGCTTTGAGAGGAATAGATCTCACGATCTCAAAGGGTGAATTTCTTCTCATCTGCGGGTCCAACGGAAGCGGTA
>VGSD01000219.1 GCA_016875155.1 Deltaproteobacteria bacterium
TATCGATGTTCTTCTATGGATTAAAAGGGTTTCAATCTCTGAGGAAGATTCCAGAGGATGCAATGAAGGTGAAGGTCATCGCCCGGCAGTGGTCCTGGGTATTCGAATATGAGAATGGATTAAAGGCTCCAGAATTAAGGGTTCCCGTGGGCAAGGCCATTGCACTGTCTATGACTTCTCAGGATGTGATTCATAGCTTCTATATCCCTGCCTTTAAGGTGAAACAGGATGCCGTTCCAGGGATGACCAATCATCTCTGGTTCAAGCCGATGGAAACAGGAACCTATGATGTCCTCTGTGCGGAGTATTGCGGGTTACAACATTCTTATATGCTCACGAAAGTCATTGTCCTTCCAACGGAGGAATTCCAAAAATGGTATGAAGAAGGGGGCAAGAAAGAGGCAATGATTCCTCCTTCCGGGCTTAAACTTTTTGAGGCAAAGGGATGCAAAGCCTGCCACAGTGTTGATGGAGCTCAGCTCGCAGGCCCCACCTTGAAAGGTCTTTTCGGAAAAACAGTAACCGTGATGACAGAGGGAAGAGAGCGGCAGGTGATTGCCAATGAAGCCTATTTAATAAAATCCCTGTTAGAACCGAATGCGGATGTCGTAAAGGGATTTCCACCCATCATGCCTTCCCAAAAGGGATTCATAACGGAGGAGGAGATCAGAGGGATCGTTCAATATATCAAGGAATTGAAATAACTCACCTCTCATATGGGTTTGGAGTGATGAAACACTGGATTCACATCTTCCTGGAACTGACGAAAATTAGGATCTCCCTGTTTGTCACTCTTTCTGCCTCTGTGAGCTTCATCCTTGCAAGCCAGGGGATCTCCCTATCCATGATCATCCCGTTGCTTGGAATTTTCTTACTGGCTTGCGGTTCCTGCGGGCTCAATCAGTATCAGGAAAGAGAATATGACCAATGGATGGAGAGGACGAGAGGTCGCCCCATTCCCTCGAAGAAAATCTTGCCGATGAGAGCCCTCGTGCTTTCTTTTGTGCTCATTTTATCAGGGGCTTTGATTCTTTTTTTCGGGACAAACAGGATTGGTGTCGGACTGGGGATTTTTGCCCTATTCTGGTATCATCTCATCTACACCCCTCTCAAGAGAAAGACGCCCTTTGCGGTGATTCCCGGAGCATTGGTCGGAGCCATTCCGCCGATGATAGGCTGGGTATCTGGAGGGGGAGATCTTTTTGATTCTCAACTCCTGGCGATTTCCTTCCTCTTTTATATCTGGCAGGTTCCCCATTTCTGGATACTCCACTTTTATTTTGGGAAAGATTATGAAAAGGGAGGATTTCCTGCCTTGACCCGATTTTTTACTCAACCTCAATTTAACAGAATCCTTTTCGTCTGGATCTTCGCAACCGGGGTTGCCAGTTTCGTCACCCCATGGTTCGGGGTTTTAAAATCGCCTTTGATCGCTGGAGGTCTATTCGCCATCGGAGGATGGTTAGTGTGGAAGGCCTTAAGGTTCTTGATCGCTGGATATCAAAAGTCCTATGGACCATCCCTTTTTAAAACACTCAACACCTATATCTTCCTGGTGATGGTCTGTTTTTCACTTGACAGCCTGACACCTGGTCAAATACATTCTTTCTTATTTTGATCACAGGTATGAGAAAAAAAATTTTCCTTTTGATCGCTCTTGTTCTTCTTCTCCTGCTTGCCATAGTGGGTTTTCATCGATTTCCCGTCCAGATGAAGCGAACCTTTTTCTCCATCTTTCCTGCTTTTGCCTGGGTTTCGGTTGATCAACCCATCCTCTTCAATCATATTATTCATAAAGAGACAGCTAATTTGAATTGCACTTTCTGCCATCGTTATGCGGAGAGACATCGGACTGCTGGGATTCCGAATATTGAACTCTGCCGTGCCTGCCATTCAACAGATGTGATCAGCAAGAGGCCCGAGGCACTTAAAGTGGTCAAATATGTCCAGTCCGGTCAAGAGATTCCATGGAAGAGAATGTACGAATTACCCAAATTTGTCGTCTTTCCTCACTGGATTCATGTTCAAAGCAGTATAGATTGTTCGGTCTGCCATGGCCTTACGGGCAAAAAAGAGAGACCGGTGAGGATGGTTGATAGAAACAGTATGGCGTGGTGTATGGACTGTCATAAGAAGAAAGGCGCGGATATCGATTGTTATGCGTGCCACTCCAGCTAATCGATTGCAGAATGCGGAATTCGGATTTCGGAACTCCAAACGATAATCTTAAATCCGCAATCCGCATTCCGAAATTCGAAATTGAACGATGAAGATCACTCGTAGAAACCTTTTGAAAATGATCGGGGCGGCTACTTTTGGGATGGCCCTCCCTAATGAACTTTTGCGCGCCCTTCCGAAAGAAGGGGAGTGGATTCCCTATGAGGAGTACTGGTCCACTGGCATCTGCCTCCAATGTCCGAGTGGCTGTGGCCTTCGAATCAGATCCGTCAATCACTGGCCGGTTAAATTGGAAGGGATCAAGGATTATCCAGTCAATAGGGGTCGGCTTTGCCCAAAAGGTCAGGCAGGACTTCAGGTCCTGTATGATCCCGATCGAATTCGCCATCCAATGCGAAGAAAGGGGAAGCGAGGGGAAGGAGATTGGGAGAGAATCTCCTGGAACGAGGCGATTCGGATCACTACTCAAAGGCTCAAAGGGCTCCGCGGGAAAGGGAAATCCCATCAACTGATGTTTTGGGGAGGCCGGTATCGGGGTCACATGTCTGACTTGATCACACGGTTCATGGAGGCTTATGGTTCCCCCAATCATCTCGGGAATCCATACCGTGGATCAGAAGGGATTCTGAAGGGACATCTATTCACGATGGGCATAAGAGATTTTCTTTCCATCCACTGGGAAGAGGTCAATTATGTCCTCTCCTTCGGAGCGGGCCTGCTCGAGGCCTCCCGATCCTCCATGATCAACCTCAGGGGATATGGATCTCTGAGAAGAGGAAGGCCGGGGATTCGGGGCAAACTGGTTCAGGTGGAACCTCGATTTTCCATCACAGCTTCGAAGGCCGACCAGTGGGTCCCCATCGAACCCGGGACAGATGGCGCTCTTGCCCTTGGAATGGCTCACTGGATTATCAAAGAGAAGAGATACGATCAAGACTTTGTTTCCCGTCATACCTTCGGGTTCGACGACTGGAAGGATTCAAGTGGAAAGAATCATATCGGATTTAACACTCTCGTTCTGAAAGAGTATTCTCCCAAGCAGGTTTCACAGATCACTGGAATCTCTGAGGATAAGATCATACAGATCGCCCGAGAATTCTCTTCCGATGGACCCTCGATTGCCATTTCAGGCAGAGGAGTGGGGATGCAGACCAATGGGACTTATAGCCAGATGGCTGTGGATAGTCTCAATGCTCTGGTCGGATCGATTGACCGTCGCGGAGGGCTTCTTCTTCAGAGAAAACCACCCTTTAAGAAATGGTCTCCTGTTCAAAAGGATTCCATTGCGGAAAAAGGGGTTTCTCAACTGCGAATCGATGGAGCCGGGAGCGTGAGATTTCCATTCGCCGAAGAAGTTCCATACCTCCTGCCGGAGAGAATCGAAAAAGGCGAACCCTATCCAATCGACACTCTTCTCCTCTACTACACCAACCCTCTTTTCAGCCTTCCCGAATCGGATAAATTCCGAATGGCCTTAGAGAAGATCCCTTTTATCGTCAGCTTCTCACCCTTTATGGATGAAACTACAAACCTGGCTGACTTGGTCCTTCCGGATGAAACCTATCTCGAACGCTGGCAGGACGATCGTCCTGAACCAGGACCGGGTTTCCCAATGGTTGGATTGAGAAGTCCGACCCTTAGCAAACCACTTTACGATGTGCGGAATACAGGTGATGTGTTAACCGAAATTGCAAGGGGTTTGGGAGGAGCAGTCGGGAAGTCCTTTCCATGGAAGGATTTTCAGGAGACCCTGAGAGAGACCGTCAAGGGGATCTTTTCGACAAAAAGAGGGTCTATACGAACGAATGATTTTGATGAGTTCTGGAAAAGTATGGTTGAAGCAGGGGGATGGTGGGATGATGCTTACCCCTTTGGTGAATGGAAGAAGAAATTTGATACCCCTTCCGGAAGATTTGAATTCTACTCTCAAATCATGGAGCGAGGTTTAAGTGAATTATCGAAGAAAGTCTCAAAGGGTCTGGACTCGATTCTAAAGGAACTGAACATAGAGGCAAAAGGGGATAAAGCCTTTCTACCACACTTTGAAAAGCCCCGTTCGGTGGGTGATGAGAAAGAGTATCCATTCCATTTTATCCACTACAAGTTGATAACGACAGCAGAGGGCAGGGGAGGCAACCAGCCCTTTCTTCAGGAGATCTTCGGTTCTCATTTAAAAGAGAGTTGGAATTCCTGGATTGAAATCAATCCGGAAACAGCAAAGGGGATTGACATCAAAGATGGGGATCTTGTCTGGGTAGAATCGAAAGCTGGAAAAGTGAAAGCAAAGGCGAAACTCTTTTCAGGGACCCATCCAAGGTGCATCCATATTCCTTATGGTCAGGGACACAGGGCTTATGGCCGGTGGGCAAAAGGAAGGGGCGTCAATCCCAATGATCTGATGGTCGGGGAATATGATTATCTGGGAGGGTTTCTCTCCCACTTTTCAACGAGAGTGAAGGTGTATAAAGCGTAGGATAGGATATCAGGCAATCAGAAGATCAGGTAGCAGATTATCAGGAAATCAGGATACCAGAAAATTAGATAAAGGAAAGGAAGAGGTTTATTTTTGCTCATTGCCTGATCACCTGATACCCTGATATTCTGGTAGCCTTTTCGGGGTTAGATATGTACCGATGGGGAATGGTGATTGATCTGGACAGATGCACAGGTTGTCAAGCCTGCGTCGTGGCCTGCCGTCAGGAGAATAACATCCCCTTTGCAGGAGAGAAGGAAGCCAGGCTTGGCAGGGGCAAGTTCTGGATGAACCTGATCACTGAAGTGAAGGGAAATTACCCTGATGTGGAGATGCACTTTATCCCCATCCCCTGTATGCAGTGTGACCACCCTCCTTGCACCACGGTTTGCCCTGTGGAAGCCACGTATAAAAATCCAGAAGGCATTGTGGCCCAGGTCTATCCCCGGTGTATTGGGGTGCGGATGTGCATCTCCAACTGTCCCTATACCGTCCGTTACTTCAACTGGTATGCGCCCTCCTGGCCGGAAGAGTATAAAAGAGGAAGAAACCCGGATGTGTATAAGAGGAGAAAGGGAATCACTGAAAAATGTAATTTCTGTCTCCATAGGATTCGAAAAGCAAAAGAAAATGCAAAACGAGAGAAACGACGGATCAGAGACGGAGAAATTGTGCCTGCTTGTATGGAGACATGTCCGTCCGGAGCCATCACCTTCGGTGATCTCAATGACCCGAAAAGTCGTGTCTACAGACTTTCAAAAAGCCGCCGGGCTTTTCGTCTCTTAGAAAAGCTCGGCACAGAGCCAAAAGTCTATTACCTGAAAGAAGGACAGTGGGATGATCAA
>VGSD01000220.1 GCA_016875155.1 Deltaproteobacteria bacterium
AGACTTTTTTGAACTCTTTGCAGATTATGCCAAGAATATCATCATTGGATTGGCTCGCATGGGAGGAAAGGTGGTTGGAGTGGTTGCCAATCAACCTCAGGTATTTGCTGGATGCATTGACATTAATGGTTCGGATAAGAGCTCTCGGTTTATTAGAACCTGCGATGCCTTCAATATTCCCCTGGTGACGCTGGTGGATGTGCCTGGTTTTCTCCCTGGCACGAATCAGGAATACGGGGGAATTATCCGCCATGGAGCGAAGATGCTTTACGCCTGGTCGGAGGCCACGGTTCCCAAAATCTCCTGCATCATCCGAAAAATGTATGGAGGATCCATTCCAGCCATGGGGGTTCATCAAATTGGCTTTGATCAGGTGTTTGCCTGGCCTACTGCGGAGATGCAGATGGTCGGAGCAGAGGCTGCTGTACAAGTCCTCTATGGAAAAGAGCTGAAGACGGTGAAAGACCCTGATCAATTTCTTACGGAGAAGGTCAGAGAATATCAGGAGACTTATTTAACCCCCTATCATTCAGCTTCGAGGTCGGTCATTGACGCCGTGATCCATCCCAAAGATACACGCAGAAGGATCATCAGCGCCTTAAGTATTCTGGAGACGAAGAAGGAGATGGGCCGAGCTTGGAGAAAACATGGGAATATCCCCGTTTGAGGAAAAGCCATGGATTCAATGGATGAGATCAAAAGAGAAAGAGAAAAATGGGAAAAAGAGATGTTGGCAAAAAACCCCATCTCTCCAACAAAGACGACCTCCGGCATAGACGTGGATGTCGTTTATACGCCCGCTGATCTTGAAGAGATTGACTACAGCCGGGACCTTGGGTTTCCGGGGAAATTCCCTTTTACGAGGGGAGTCTATCCTACGATGTTTCGCGGAAACCTCTGGTCAATGAGGCAATATGCTGGCTTTGCCGATGCAGAGGAGTCAAACAGGCGATTCAAATACCTCCTGGAGCAGGGACAATCGGGCCTGAGTGTGGCTTTTGATCTTCCCACTCAGATGGGATTTGATTCTGACAATCCCATGGTCCGTGCAGATGTGGGCCGAGTGGGTGTGGCCGTGGATACGCTCCGGGATATGGAAATTCTGTTCGATGGCATTCCCTTGGACAAAATCACCACCTCCTTCACGATCAATGCCACTGCTGCCATCATCTTGGCCATGTATCTGGCTGTCGCTGAAAAACAGGGGGTCCCGATGGAGAAAGTGGGAGGGACTCTACAGAATGAGATTCTGAAAGAATATATCGCCCGTGGAACATTTATCTTTCCACCCAGACCTTCTCTCCGGCTGGTAGTCGATATCATCGATTTCTGTAAAAACCGCGTCCCCCGGATGAACACCATCAATTTTTCTGGATATCATGTGCGAGAAGCAGGCTCGAACGCCATTCAGGAAGCAGCCTACTGCCTTTCCAGTGCCATCACCTATGTTGAAGAAGTGCTGAAACGGGGGATTGACATTGATGATTTTGCCTCTCGCATTGCCTTCCATCTCATTGTGGGATTGGATTTCTTTGAAGAAATTGCCAAGATCAGGGCGACGCGCAGCCTCTGGGCAAAAATCGCTAAGGAGAGATTTAAGGCAAAGAACCCGAAGTCGATGATGTTACGACTTTTCTGCGGTTCGTCGGCGCGGGAGGCCACCCTGAGAGAGCCTCTCAATAATATTATCCGGGCAACGATCGATATGATGGGCATCGTCTTTGCCGGGGCTCAGTCTGCAAGCATCCTGAGTTATGACGAGGCCTATACCATTCCCACAGAGGAATCGGCGTTGATCAGCCTGAGGACACAGCAGATCATTGGGTACGAGACCGGCATTGCGAAAGTGGTTGACCCGCTCGGTGGATCTTACTATCTGGAGAGCCTGACCCATAGGATGGAAAAAGAGATCAAAGCCCTGATTGATGAAATCGATGCAGCCGGAGGGATGCTCTGCTGTATCGAAACAGGAAAGATTCAGATGGACGTATTAAAGAACGCATATGAAATTGAAAAGAGAAAACAGAGCGGAGAGACCGTGATTGTCGGTGTCAATAAATTTGTCGATGAGCAGAAACAGGATGAAGAAATTGTCCTCACCAAAATCGACCCCCGTCTTTCCGAAAAACAGATCCAGAGGCTTCATCAGGTAAAAGCAGCAAGGGACAACAAGAAGGTGGAGAAGGCTTTGAAGGCTTTAAGAGAGAAGGCCATGGGTACGGAGAATCTTGTTCCTTCCATCCAGGAGGCTGTTAAGGAATACGCCACGGTAGGAGAGATTTGTGACACACTGAGGGAGGTCTTTGGAGAGCATCAGGAATCGGTTGTGCTGTAACGGAGAAAGAGAGATGGCAATTCGAGTATTGATTGCAAAGCCGGGCTTGGATGGTCATGACAAGGGCGCTAAAACAGTAGCCGTCGCTTTAAAGAATGCAGGGATGGAAGTGGTCTACACGGGCCGCCGCCAAAGTGTGGACCAAATCGTGATCACAGCCATTCAGGAAGGAGTGGATGTCATTGGCCTGTCCATCCTTTCGGGTGTCCACATAGAAATCACAGAACAGTTGATGGAAAAGATGAAGGAGAAAAAGCTCGAGACAATCCCTGTCGTTGTTGGCGGCGTCATTCCTCATCAAGACAGAGCGGTTTTGAAAAGGATGGGCGTGAGGGAGGTTTTCCCCATTGGTTCCACTTTTGAGGAGATTGTTCAGGGGATTACGAAGATTGCCAAGGAGGGAAACAGGAGGTAAACATGGAGACGATACTTTTCGAACTTGAAGGACCGATTGGCATACTGAAGTTCAATCGTCCCGAAGTTCTCAATGCCCTCAATCGCCAGGTCTTTCTTGAGTTGACCTCGGTCCTCTCTCAGATAGAGAAAGAGATAATGCCGAAGGTTCTGATCTTGACCGGATCTGGGGATCGAGCCTTTGTTGCGGGCACGGACATCGTTGACATGGAGAATCTATCAAGCGTTCAAGCAAGAGCGTTTGCACTTCTCGCCCGCCAGGCGATTGATAAAATCTATGATTTGGACAGACCGGTGATTGCGGCAATCAATGGATTCGCCCTGGGGGGCGGCTGTGAGGTTGCCATGGCATGCGATATCCGGATCGCCTCCGAGAAGGCAAAGTTAGGTCAACCTGAAACGAACCTGGCCATCATCCCAGGATCAGGAGGAACGCAGAGGTTGCCCCGGTTGGTGGGCCCATCCAGGGCAAAACAGATGATCTTTACCGGTGAAGTGATTGATGCGAAGACCGCCCTTGACCTCGGCCTGGTGGACAGGGTCGTTCCCCACGATCAATTGATGGTTGAAGCAAAAAAAATGGCTTCTGCCATTGCTCAAAAATCGAAGATCTGCCTTGCCCTGGCAAAGACAGCCATCAATCGAGGATTGAGTCTGGATTTATCGTCAGCCCTCGATTATGAGATCGAATGCTTTGCTCAGTGTTTCTCCACAAAAGATCAGAGAGAAGGAATGAGGGCCTTTTTAGAAAAGAGGAAACCCAATTATACGGATCAATAGAGGAGGGAGAGGATGAATACCCAATGCATCTTCATTCAAGGAGCGGGAACAATGGGAAGCGGAATTGCCCAGGTTTCTGCTCAGGCTGGTTTTGAAGTGATCCTGATGGATTTAGCCGCTGAATTAGTTCAGAAGGGGATGAACTCCATTGATAAGAGCCTTCAGCGGGGAGTAGAAAAAGGGAAGATGAAGGCAGAAGAGAAAGCCGCTATCCTCTCCAGAATTAAACCCGTGACGGACCTCAAGGAAGCAAAAAAAGCAGACCTTGTGATTGAAGCGGTGTTCGAAGATTTGGAAGTCAAAAAGAAGGTCTTTAAGGCATTAGATGAGGTCTGTCCTCCTCATGCTGTTCTGGCATCCAACACATCTGCCCTTCCGATTGCTGCCATGGCATCAACTACGAAAAGACCGGATAAGGTTCTGGGCCTTCACTTCATGAACCCTGTTCCAGTGATGCGCGGGGTGGAGATTATTCGAGCCATCACCACCTCAGAAGAGACCATGGCCATTGGCAGGGACTATCTTAAGAGATTGGGAAAGGAAATTGTCGAGGCGGTTGACTATGCAGGCTTCATTGTGAGCCGTGTATTGGATGCGATGCTCAATGAAGCGGTTCGGTGTGTCATGGATGGGAACAGGCCTGAAGAGGTGGATAAGGCCATGAAGATCTGCACCAATTTTCCCATGGGTCCCTTGGAGCTCATTGATTTAGCTGGCGTTGATATCGTCTTTCACGGTCTTGAGACCATGGAGAAGGACTTTGGGGATCGGTTTCACCCTGCCCACTTGCTTCGTCAGATGGTGAGGGCTGGACATCTGGGAAGAAAAACAGGAAAAGGATTTTATAACTATACCTGAATAAACCTTAACATTGCAAAACATTGAACCAAAGGGACATGGGTGAGCCGTTCGGAAACGCTTCGAGGCGAACCTTCAGACCAATGGGCACTCACGTTTCTAACCCATACTGGAATTCACCTTTGTTGAAGTCCAGCGATTCCCTTAAGACATCCAATGAACCGCCATTCGAAGCGTTGGAGAGTGGATTACCCATGGCCCTTTATGCAACTTGCAAGGTAAAATTTCATTCACACGGAGAACGTAAAATTCAATGAAGACAATGGACCTCTTTGACTTAAAAGGGAAGACAGCCATCGTGACCGGAGGAGGGATCGGGCTCGGTCAGCAGATGGCCTTGGGCCTCGCAGAGGCAGGGGCAGACATCGTGATCTGTTCGAGGAAATTGGAGAAATGTCAGGAGATGGCTCGGCAGATTGAATCCTTGGGAAGGAAGGCTTTGGCCCTCCGTTGTGACCTCAACCGCGAAGAGGAGATTGATCAGGTTGTAAAAGAGATCCTCAAGGCCTTTGGAAAGGTGGATATCCTGGTGAACAATGCAGGAAGAACCTGGGGTGGACCCGTGGAAGAACTCAAAGTCGCGGATTGGAAGAAAGTGATCGATTTGAACATCACAGGGACATTCCAGTTCACCCAGAGAATCGGGAGGGAGATGATCCAACAGAGAAGCGGGAAGATCATCAATATTGTTTCTTATGCAGGTTTAATAGGAACCGATCCCGAATACTTAAATGCGATCGCTTATAATACGAGCAAAGGAGGCCTCATCGCATTCACCAAAGACCTTGCGGTCAAGTGGAGCGTGTATGGGATCCAGGTCAATGCCATTTCCCCTGGATGGTTTCTCACAGAAATGACGAAATGGAGTACAGAACATCACGGGAAGAAGATGGTCGATCGTCTTCTGGTTAAGAGGTTTGGAGGAGAAGACGATCTGAAAGGGGCGGTTGTTTTCCTTGCCTCCAGGGCTTCCGATTATGTAACAGGGCATGTTTTGTCTGTGGATGGAGGGTTAACCGCCTGGTAGGAAATGGGGAGATTAGGGCGTGGCTTTAAAACCCAAATTCTAAAACCCAAAACCGAGATCCC
>VGSD01000221.1 GCA_016875155.1 Deltaproteobacteria bacterium
AAAATTTTGATTCTTTCCTTGACAAAACAGTGGTTTTCATGTTAACCTTGTGAACAGTTGTCACAAGGAGGCTGGGATATGGAGCTAAATGAACCGTTGATACGGATAGGGCACTCCCCTAATCCGCCACCGTCGAAAAGAAAAAGGCCTTTCTTCCTCCGGTTTCTCGTAAGGGTCTTCCTTGTAATTATCATCTCCTCCCTCATTATACACCTCCCCGATCTTACTGTCAGGACCCAGAGTAGAGGAGAGGTGATTAAAGAGATTGCTGGGGTATTGGAGAGGTATTCAACAGATCTGGATAAGAAGACCAGGGTCGATCTGGCAGAAGCCATCTACGATGAGGCAATCCGTTATAACTGGGACCCCAAGCTCATTTTGGCCCTCATTTCCATTGAGAGCTCTTTCCGAAACCAGTCTGTTTCCGAGAAGGGAGCCAAGGGATTGATGCAACTGATGCCCTATGTGGCTGAGTCCCTTGCCCAGGAACTGGGCATTGAGTGGCATGGAGACCCAACCCTATTCAATCCCTTTCTCAATATCAGAATGGGAGTTCACTACCTTTCCCAACTCATCCTCGACTTTGAAGACCTCAGGGTAGCCCTGGTAGCCTACAATTATGGGCCAACCTATGTGAAAGGCCTTATTGAAAGAAATGAACGAATTCCAGGAAATTACTACCGCAGGGTTTTCACCGCCTACCAGACCCTCTGATTACACCTATCATTAGCATTCCCCGGCTATTTGTGATAAGGTGTCACTGAAATGGCTTTTGTCCCTTCTTATATCAGCCTTTACGAAAGAGGGGAGATTCAAAAGAGAATCAGCCTCCTTATGGATATCCTTAAGGAGTGCAGGCTCTGCCCGAGAGAGTGCGGGGTCAACAGGCTGAACGGAGAGGTTGGCTATTGCAAAGCTCCCTCGGAACTGATGGTCTCGAGCGCTTTTCCCCATTTCGGGGAAGAATCCCCTCTGGTCGGATACCACGGCTCAGGAACGATCTTTCTCACCCACTGCAGTCTCCGATGCATCTTCTGCCAGAATTATGACATCAGCCACGAGGGAAGGGGCGAGCGTATCACCCCCTCTGATATGGCCCAGGCCATGAAGAGGCTTCAGGAGATGGGTTGCCACAACATCAACTTTGTCACCCCCACCCATTATACCCCCCAGATCATCACTTCCCTTCCTGAGGCGATTGAAATGGGACTTCAAATCCCCATTGTCTACAACTGCTCTGGTTACGAATCTTTGGAGGTGATACAGCTTCTTGATGGGATTGTGGACATCTATATGCCTGATGCAAAGTATATGGATGAAAAGCATGGACGGACGTATTCGAATGCGCCGGATTACCCGGAGGTCCTTAAAAAGATTCTCAAGGAGATGCACAGGCAGGTAGGAGACCTGAAGATGAATTCCACTGGAATTGCCGAAAGGGGACTTCTCATACGGCATCTGGTCATGCCCAATGGAGTGGCTTCCTCTGAACCAGTCCTGAAGTTCATCGCAGAGGAAATCTCTGTTCACTCCTATGTGAACATTATGGCTCAGTACCGGCCTGAGTACCGGGCTTGCGATCATCCAGATATCAGCCGGAGGATTACTTCAAAAGAGTATGCAGAGGCGATCCAGATAGCAAAACGGTTCCATCTCTATAGGGGGTTTTAATAATTTAAACGAATAAGGCGAATGAAACCGAATTTCACGAATAAGATTCAATTGTAATCAGATTATTCGATCCATTCGCTCTCATTCGTTTCATTTTCTTTGAATCGTAAAAAAATGATCTATGGACCTTTCTCCCAAACGATTAGAAGAGATTCAAAAAGAGATTCATTCCCTTAAAAACAGAGTCCGATCCCTCACCCATGAGCTTGAGTCCATCCGGCGGATCTCAATAGAGGACTCGTCTCCAGTGGAGGACTTGCTCAGGATGAGAGGGATTCGGGTCTTTAAAAAAAATCCAATTGACCGCCTCTTCTTCCCTCCTGATCTATCCAGCCATGATCAAACCCGATTCTATGAGATAATGAAGCGATACTCTTTCCGGCTCGTGCTCCGCGATATGATTAAGAACCAGGAAGGGTTTCGCATCCAGGATTTGACCCACTACTGCTCTTCAAAAGTGGTCCGGGGATACTGTGAAGCCCTGTCTGAGATGGGAGTGATTATGAAAAGGGGAAGGGCGGGTTACCAAACCAGCATCAGACCCCTTTACAGTTTCGGGCCTACCCTGGAGTGGTTCATTGCCGAGATGTTTAAAAGGGAGTTTGCCTCGCCTGCCCTTTATGGGGTGAGCGTAAAGAAGATCCGCTCCGGCGGAGATTATGATGTGATCGCCTCCTGGAATCAGAGGTTGGTCTATGCAGAGGTGAAGTCCTCACCGCCTAAGGGTGTTGAACAGGCAGAGATCACCACCTTCTTCTCAAGGCTGGAGGACCTTTTGCCTGATATGACGATCCTCTTCAATGATACTCAGTTAAGGATGAAGGATAAACTGGTGGTGATGTTTGAAGAGGAATTAGGCCGAAGATATGGAAGGGATTCAAAAAAGCTCTATCCTGTGGAGAGGCTGATTGAGGAACTCTTCCATATCAAGCATCGTATCTTCATCGTCAACAGCAAGAAAGATGTTGTGGAAAATTTTGGAATCTGTCTCAGGGATTATCTGAAATTGGGGACGGGTTCACATTTCTTGAGGTAAATATATCTTTTGAAATAAGGCACCAATGACGAAATATGAAAGCCGAGCAATATTTAATATTTTCTATCATTATCTTTGTAAATAAATGTGAACCCGTCCCCAATTTCTCTCAAAAGGGAAAAGGATGAAAAATAAAGAACTGGCAGATCTTTTCGAGCGGATGGCAGACATCCTCGAATTCAAAGACGAGAATCCTTTCAAGATCAATGCTTATCGAAAGGCATCGCGGATTCTCGGCGATCTCACACAGGATATCGAGGAGGTTGCTGAGAGAGGGGAGTTAAAAAAGATTTCAGGGATTGGTGAGGGAATCGCCCAGAAGATTGAAGAATATCTGAAGACAGGCAAGGTCTCCAAATTTGAGGAGGCGAGAAAAGGGGTCGGGGATGAATTGATTGCCCTGATGGATATACCGGGATTGGGGCCGAAAACGCTTGCCCTCATCCATAAAGAGAAGGGAATTAAAAACTTATCCCAACTTGAAAAGGTTGTGGAGAGTGGCTCCCTCATCGGTCTTCCCGGCATGGGTGAGAAGAAGGTTGAAAACATCAAGCGGGGCATCCAGCTCCTTCAACAAAGCAAAGGAAGAATGAATCTGGGTATGGCCTTTCCTGTGGCAAAAGGGATTGTTGAGACCCTGAGGAAGAGGACAGGTTCAGAGAAGATCGAATGGGCAGGCTCCCTCAGGAGAATGAGGGAGAACATCGGAGACATTGACATCCTGGCCACTAGCCTGAACCATGAAAAGATCATTTATGCCTTCACCCACCTTCCGGAGGTGAAAGAGGTTTTAGCCTCTGGAGAGACAAAAGCCTCTGTCATTGTAGAAGGAGGACTGCAGATTGATCTTCGTGTAGTCAAAGATGATTCCTATGGGGCTGCTCTCCAGTACTTCACTGGATCAAAAGCACACAACATCCACCTCAGAGGTATCGCCAAAACAAAAGGGATCAAGATCAATGAGTACGGGGTTTTCAAAGGAGAGAAGAAGATTGGTGGCAAAGAAGAGAAAGATGTTTATAAGGCCCTTGGAATGGATTGGATTGAGCCAGAACTTAGGGAAGATCGGGGAGAGATCGAAGCCGCTCAGGAGAAGCGTCTTCCAAAACTGGTTGAAGAGTCAGATGTAAAAGGAGACTTCCATGTCCATTCGAATTGGAGCGACGGATCTTCTTCGATTGAAGAGGTAGCCAGGACTGCTCAAAAGAAGGGCTATCAGTATATAGTCATCAGCGATCACTCCAAATCGTTAAGGATTGCCCATGGACTCGATGAGACGAGGCTGACCAATCAGATGGAGGAGATTGACCGAATTAATGAAAGGATGAAAGGGTTTCGGATTCTGAAAGGAACAGAGGTCGATATCCTCAGTGATGGAAGGCTGGATCTTTCCGATAAAGTTCTGGAGAAGCTTGATGTCGTCATTGGAGCGGTCCACAGCGGGTTCAAACAGGATCGGGAAAAGATGACAAGAAGGATCATCAGGGCTATTGAAAACCCGCTTGTCCATATCATCGCCCATCCTTCTGGAAGGCTCTTGGGAGCAAGAGACCCCTATGAGGTTGAGATGGATGAGTTGATGGAAGCGGCAAAGCGAAATGGAAAAGCCTTGGAGATCAATGCGACCCTTGATCGCCTCGATCTGGACGACATCCACTGCAAGAAGGCAAAAGAGATGGGCATTCGATTAGCCATCGGAACCGATGCCCATCATTTAGATCAGATGTGGATGATGAGCCTGGGGGTAGCCGTAGCGAGAAGAGGCTGGCTCCAAACTCAGGACGTCCTCAATACTTTGTCCCTGAAAGAAATTGGGGACGGGTTCACAATTATTGAATAAGAAAATGATAGGGAATATTAACTATTGCCTGTTAAACGCCTCTCGTCATAAAAGCCTTATACCGGGCGATATATTTGCCTCAAAAAATGTGAACCCGTCCCCAATTTCTAAGATAAAAATTCGATGGCCAGTTTATTGAACTTCTCTGGATACTCTTCATGAGGAGTGTGTCCGGCCTTTTCAAAGATCACCAGTTTCGATCCCTTCCAAAGTTCATTTAATTTCTGTGACCGCTCTAAGGGAATGGCTTTATCTTCTCTCCCATGAATGATTAAAGTCGGTATGCTCATTTTGGCCAGAAGGTTAGCCTCCTTTTCGACATAGGGCTCTTTTAAGACATTCCGAAGGATAAACATTAAACCAGCATAAGATCCTTTGATACACAAAGGTTGCAAGACTTCTTGACAATACTGATCGGTTGCCTTGTTCTTATCGTAGAACCATACCGTCCTGATATTGTTCTTCATCAAAGCATCTCCGGGAATAGCATTCATAAATTCGCCAATAAATGGGAACTGGTAAATCTTGCCGATCGTTGTCATCGGATATGGGATAACTGTCGGATCAACTAAAATAAGCCGATCAACCCTATCGGGATAATGAGCAGCCACATAAACTGATATTCCTCCGCCCATGGATTGTCCCCCAAGAGTAGCCTTTTTGATATTTAAAGCATCCATGAATCCAACAATCTGTTTTCCATACCGTTCGAAACTGTATTCATTCTCCTTCAATCTTTCGCTATAGCCCCATCCCCAGAGATCGATTACGTAGACCTTAAACTTTTCAGCCAGGGCATTGATATTTTGTTTCCACATGACGGTATGGTACAGGAACCCATGAATCAGTATGACAGGCGGGCCGTTGCCTGCTTCAACATAGTGGACCTTTTTGCCATCCACAGTGACAAATTTCCCCTTGGCAAATT
>VGSD01000222.1 GCA_016875155.1 Deltaproteobacteria bacterium
CTGTCTGCCCTTTAAGGTCATCCTTGGAAATTTCATCGAGGCCCTGAAGATGGGAGCCGATACGATTGTGATGGTTGGCAGCGGTCCTCCCTGCAGGCTGGGGCTCTATGATCTCGTTCAGAAGGTGATCCTTGAGGATATGGGTCTGCGCTTTAGGTGGCTGACGATCCCGCCCCGGTTGACCTGGCAGGCCATCTGGAAGAATTATGAAGAGACCAAAGAACTGAAAAAGGAGTTGAGTTGGAAAAACATCCTTCTCTTCCCTTATGGACTGCGTATGGGATGGAAGAAGATGATGGCCTGCGAGACGCTGGAAAAATTGGCGATGACAATCAGGCCGAGAGAGGTGCAACAGGGGGAAACGCAGAAGCGTTTGAAGAAGGCCCTTTCTGGAGTGGATGAAGCCAAGACCCTACGAACGCTCCATGAGGCATTAGAAAGAGGGAAGGCCTTACTTCAGGAGACCGAGCAGGATTTTACCCGGGTCCCTCTTAAGATTGCCATCGTAGGAGAGCTCTATACGGTGATGGATCCCCATATCAATCGGGGAGTGGAACAGAAATTGGGTGAGTTAGGAGCAGAGGTGACCCGCACCTCCTGGTTTTCCACTCACATCCTGAGGAGCCTTAGAAAGAACAAGGCGGATCAGAACTCCGAAAGAATTCGGTTCTTTGAGGCATCGAAAGCCTATCTCGGTTATGATGTGGGTGCGGAGTGCAATCTCTCCATCGGAGAGGCGATCGTGAGATCACAGGAGGGATACGATGGAGTGGTCCATCTCATGCCCTTTGCCTGTATGCCGGAGACCACAGCCTCTGGAATTTTGACACGCGTGGGAAAGGATTGGGACATCCCCATCCTCACCCTTATCCTTGATGAGCAGGAGATCGAAGGCCGCATCCAGACCCTGCTGGAAGCTTTTGTCGAGATGTTACAATGGAAGAGAAAGGCCGCATAGGCATTCCTAGAGCCTTAATGTTTTACCGGTATTTTCCCCTCTGGAAAGTTTTTTTCGAGGAACTGGGCTGGAGGGTGATTGTTTCGGATGGATTGGGAAAGAGAGGGAATCTGATCTATTTTGAGGACAGCTGCCTTCCCATGAAACTCCTCATCACCCATTCGATGGATTTGAAGGAGAAAGTAAATTACCTCTTTGTCCCAAGGCTGGTCAGCCTCCACCGGCATAATATCATGTGCCCAAAGTTCCGGGGGGCTCCGGATATCGTTCGCCTCGCAACAGATGGATCCATTTCAATCCTCGATGAGACGATCGATAACAGGACGAAGGAGGATTCGATGTCTCGATCCTTCTTGAAGACCAGCAAACGATTGGGCGCTGATGATAAGGAGGGGAAAAGGGCTTTTCAAAAGGCAGAGCAATTCTTCTTAAATTTCCAAAAGGGATGGGAGAAACGGATCAATGGGTTTACTTCGAAACAGCTTTTTCAGATCGATGTTCCCATTCCAGAAGAAGAAAAAGAGAGACCGTTACGTGTGGCTTTCGTCGGACACCCTTACAATTTGTATGATACAGATGTGAACAAGGATATCCTCTCTTTCGCCAGAAGTTTGGGGATGAGGATCATTACACCAGAAGGTCTTTCTGAAAAAGAGATTGATTCACAAGTTTCAGACCTTTCAAAGGAGATTTACTGGTCATCAGGAAGGGAGATCGTAGGCTCTCTTTTTCATTTCCTTTCAGGAGGAGTGGATGGAGTGGTCTTTCTCACCTCCTTCAAGTGCGGCATCGATGCCCTTCTTCAGGAGTTCATCAGGAGGAGGTTGAAGGTGAGGGGAGGGGCTTCGATTCCTTTTCTCGTCCTGACGCTCGATGAACATTCAGGAAGGGAAGGGCTGACGACCCGACTGGAAGCCTTTAAGGATGTGATGGAAGAGATGAAGAAAGCACCAAATCCCAAGCACCAAAATCCAAATAAATTCCAATAACCAAATTCAAGTCTTGAAATAGATCTTTTGGGTTATTGGAAATTGGAATTTATTTGGGATTTGTAATTTGGAATTTGGGATTTTGAGTTGTAGAATCTGCTTGATTACAGTGATTCTGAAAATGGATGATGGTTTAATATGGGGAATTTTTTAGGTATTGATGTCGGATCCATTACGACGAAGATGGTCGTGATGAACACGGGAGATGAGGTTATAGGAAAAGTTTATCTCCGGAACAACGGCCGTCCTCTTGAAGCAATTCAGCAGGGTATGGAGATGATCTCCTCTCGATTAGGCAGGGAGAATTCCATCGATGGAGTCGCAACTACAGGAAGCGCCCGGCATCTGGCTGCTTTTCTCGTGGGGGCAGATCTCGTCAAGAATGAGATCACGGCCCATTCCATTGCTGTGATCGATCTCTATCCTGAGACAAAGACCATCTTTGAGATTGGAGGACAGGACTCAAAGGTCATCATCCTGAGGGCTGGGGTCGTTGTCGATTTCGCCATGAATACCGTCTGCGCCGCAGGCACAGGTTCTTTCTTGGACCAGCAGGCAGCAAGGCTCGGCATCTCCATTGAAGAGTTTGGAACACTTGCCCTGAAAGCTAAACATCCTGTCCGGGTTGCGGGTCGTTGCACGGTCTTTGCCGAAACGGACATGATCCATAAACAGCAGATCGGCCATTCTGTTGAAGACATCATTGGGGGGCTCTGTGACTCCTTGGTTAAAAATTATCTGAACAATGTCTGCCGAGGTAAAGAGCTCCTTTCTCCGATCGTTTTCCAGGGAGGGGTGGCAGCCAACCAGGGCATCCGAAAAGCCCTCGAGAAGGAACTGGAGACAGATTTGATCATTCCGGAGCATTTCGGCCTCATGGGTGCGTTAGGTGCAGCAAAACTTGCAAAGCGAACCCAGCCTTATCGAACGCAGTTCAAAGGATTTGAACTGTCCAGGAAATCCTGTTCAACACGGGGATTCGAATGCAGTGAATGTGAAAATCAATGCGAGGTGGTTCAGCTCCTGGTCGATCAACAAGTGGTTGCCTGCTGGGGCGACCTCTGTGAAAAGTACCGAAAGTCTCCTGATTCTATGGTTGGATAGTCTAAAAGGCTGCTAAAAAGTCGCCTTTCCAGGTTGCTCAAAAAAGGCCAGATGCAAGGCTCCCGAAATCCTGAGGAGTGAGGCGTACTTGGTGGTACGCCGCAACGACGATGGGTGAGGGAAACGTAGCAGATGGCCATTTTTCAGCAAGCTGCCGATGGGCAATCGGAGTTAAGGATGGAGGAGCGCTACGTCCGAACCCTCAATCGATTCATCTATCTCTTTCTCTTTCAGTTCTTTTCGACTCTCATCCCGAGGCCGGTTCAGAAGTTTTTTAGTGTGGTCATAGGAGACCTCTTCTATCTCCTGATGCCAGAGACAAGAAGATATGTCCGGAAAAATATCAATGGAGTGAGCCGGGAAAGATGGTCGGCAAAAAAGATCGAGGTCTTCACACGGAAAACATTTCAAAATTACGGCCAGTACCTTCTCGACTATATGGTGATGCACCGCATCACATCCTCCAACAAGTGGAAGTGGGTTGAAGAGGAGGTGGGTGGGAATCATATGATCGAAGCCCTCCAGAGAGGGAAGGGGGCCATCTGTATCACACCCCATCTCGGGAATTGGGAGATGGGGGGATTGCTCTTCTCCTTTAAAGGGGGGAGGCTCAATGTGCTCACGCTAGATGAGAGGGATCTGGACACGAAATCTTTTCGGGAGGAGATGAGAAAGAGAAGAGGGATCAGGAATATTTATATTAACCCGAAGGATGATTCTCCGATGGCGGTGATCGATGCGGTACGGGCATTGCGAGAGAATGAGATCGTTGCCATGTTAGGGGATCGCATCGAAACGCAGAAGACGATGGACTTTGATTTTTTTGGAAGAAAGACTCCATTTCCCATTGGGGTGGCCATTCTTGCCATGGCGACCGGTGCACCGGTGCTTCCAGTCTTCGTGGTGATGGAGAAAAGCCGGAAATATCGCGGCATCATCGAAACTCCCATCTCTTTTGATTCGGCCTCGAGGGAAGGCCGGGAGGCGGTCATTCGAAAGGGGATGGAAGAATTGATTAAAAAATTTGAAGCCTATATCGAAAAATACCCAGATCAATGGTATAATTTTTATTCTTTTTGGAAGCAATAATCCCCTCACCCTCCCCCTCTCCCCAGGTGGGAGAGGGATGGGGTGAGGGGGGAAGAGGAGAAACATGGCTGAAGTGAGCAATGAACTGATCGAGACACTTAAACAACTGATCATTACAAGATTGAAACTTGCAGATTTGACACCTGATATGATCGAGACCGATGCTCCACTTTTTGGCGAAGGGCTCGGACTGGACTCGATCGATGCCCTTGAACTGGTCCTGGGCTTGGAGAAGGAATTCGGGGTAGTCATTCCGGATGCAGAGGTTGGGAGAAAGGTTTTTCAATCCGTCAGGACCATGGCCCAATATGTCCTGGATCAAAAAGAGGGTTTCTGAAAAAAATCGAGAAACCCTAATCAGAGGTCATTGATATGGGTTCCAATGACCTCAAAAAGAGACAACCTCATGAGAAGAGTGGCTTTTTGTTTTCCGGGTCAACTTCAAGAGAAGCCAGCCCTAAAAGAAGATCATCCTTTGAGGAAAACGCCCCATTTTAAAGAATGGGTAGAGAGGGCTTCTCATCAGACGACATTTGATCTCCTCAGTTTTTCATTTAAGGGAGAGGAGGCTGGATTCAACCTGAAACTTCAGATCGCCACCTATCTTCTCTCGATGATCCACTTCTTTAGGCTCCGGGCAGAAGGGTGGGTTCCGGATATCATCACGGAACACAGCATGGGAATCTATGCCGCACTGGCCGCCTCAGAGGCGATCACCTTTGAGGAAGGGTTATGGGTCACTGAATCCATTGGAAGGATTCTCGAAAGAGAAGGGGCCTCTTCCAGAGGAGCCATGGCGAGTATTGTGGGGCTTCCGTTCGGAGAGATTGAGAAGATCAGGCAGGACCTGAACGGATTTCATCTGTCTGTCGCCAATCATAATGGCTCGATGCATTTCGTCCTGTCAGGAGAAGAGAAGGGGATAGAAAAGGCTTTAGACCTTGCTCTTGCAAGAAAAGCGATCTCTGCTATGCGACTCACTTTTAACATTGGACTTCATTCTCCCAGCCTTTCCGTTTTAAGCGGGGAGATAAGTGCTCTTTTGAGAGAGATAGAAATTCGTTCACCTAAATTTCCCATCGTCAATCACTGGACCATTAGACCGTTGAAGCAGGAGGAGATTAAGGACTTTCTCTCCCAGGAGATCGGACAGCCTGTCTATTGGGACCAGTGTGTGGAGAAACTGATCCTGGAAGGAGTGGACCAATTTATTGAAGTGGGGCATGGAGCCACCCTGACAAAATTGATCCGATGGATTAATCGAGAGGTGGAAGCTTTTTCAGCAGGAGATCGAGTT
>VGSD01000223.1 GCA_016875155.1 Deltaproteobacteria bacterium
CGCGAATTCTTCCTCAAAAGCAGAAACCTCCTCTCCGAGGATGAACCGCCCCTTCTCAAAGACTCGCTTTGTCGCGAAGAGAATCTCGCTCTCAATTTCTTTGTATTGCCTGGTCAAATCGATAAAAGGAACCATCCTCACCTCAAATGCGGATTTCGGATTTCGGAATTCGGAATACAAAGATTTTTAATTCGTTTTTCATATTCCGCAATCCACATTCCACATTCCGCAATCGTTCAACTCCAATATTCCTTTTTGTACTTTCTGTAAAAATCAACCGTCTTGCGGAGTCCCTCTCCCAGATTAGTCTTTGGACTCCAGCCGACCATGCGCTTAATCTTCGAAATGTCCGTGTAATAATCCCCAGGTTCAACCTCTTTTCTCTCTTTTGTAAATTCCGTGAAGGCCACTTTCCCTGAGCCTGCGACCTCCACAATCTTCTTTGCCAGATCGACGAAGTTGATGGGAACGCCTGACCCGACATTAAAAACCTCTCCAAAAGCTGCCGGAGAAGCAGCGACTTGAAGAAAACAATCAACGAGATCATTTACATAAAGAAAATCTCTCAAGATATGTCCATCACCGAAAACAGGAATCGGATCACCATCAATCGCTTTTCGGATAAACCAGTTGAGCACACCATACTCATCGTGAGCCATCTGATGCCGGGGTCCATAGGTATTTGTAATTCTGAGGCAGGTCCCGGAGATCTTGTGGACATCGTCATAGACTAAAACCATCTTTTCCGCAGAGAGATTGGTCACTGCATAGATGCCTTTTGGATTGGTAGGATGGTCTTCCCCAACAGGAAGTTTTACGCTGGCCCCGTATTCCCCTCTCGTCCCCGAGAAAATAATCTTCACCTCCCGATTATATTTTCGACAGGATTCAAGAAGCACCAGCGTTCCCCGGCAGTTGATATCCAGGTCCTGAATAGGATTCCGGATGCTATCCACATGGTTTACCTGACCAGCCAGATGAAAGATGAAATCCTGATCTTTCACCAGATAGTCCATTGAATGTTCATCCCGGACGTCGCTGAAATTGACCTGGATGTGATCCATGATCTCTTTTACATTGAATAGATTCCCGCCCAACCGGGGCATCATATTGTCCACAATCGTCACCTTCGCCCCCAACTCAACGAGCCGGATGGAGAGATTCGATCCAATGAAACCTAATCCCCCTGTCACCAGCACCCTCTTTCTTTGAAAGACCTTTTCATGGAGGCCCATCTTTCTTCTCCTTTTTCGAAAGTGCGGTCAATTCCCAGAACTTGGCATATTTGATAAACACATAGAACATCGTCGCCACCGCAATAATCAATCCGGGCATCCCATCCCGGAATCCGGACTTAAAAAGATATTCCTTGATAAAACGAAAGGGGGGATGGAAAAAGAGTTTGAAGAGGCTGAACTTCTCTCCGTCTTGTGCCAAGTCTTCAGCCGCAATCCTCGAATATTTATCAATCGTTTGAATCTGATCAGAGATATCCCGATAGGTATAATGGAAATACTTGTTCTTCAAAACGGAGACCTTCCCGTCTACCACCACCTTGGCATGAAGTCCTCCCTCCCATTTCCCTTTCCCCCTCCGGTAGAGTCGAATTTCACCGTCCGGATACCATCCTCCATATTGAATCCACTTTCCGAGATAGTAGGTCTGGCGATAGACGAAAAACCCATCCGTCCCTTCACCACCATCTTTTAAACTGAGCCTGATCTCTGCAACCAATTCCGGAGGGATTTCTTCATCGGCATCGACAAACATGATCCATTCACATTGAGTCAGATCAGCCGCATATTGATACTGATCGCGATGGCCCTGAAACTCTTTTCGATAGAGTTTGTCCGTATAGCGCTGGCAGACTTCATACGTTCCGTCCGTACTTCCGGAGTCAACGACCACCAATTCCTCAGCCCAATGAAGGCTTTTCAGACACCGCTCAATCGTTCTGAGGTTATTAAAGGTCAGGACGTAGACAGAAACAGGAAGTTTATCAGCCATCTTATTTGTCATAATAGACATGACCAGAGTTCAATCATCAATAACCAAATCCCAATAACCAAATAATAACCAAGCACCAAATTCCAATCACCAGATAAAAAAGTGTAACACTTTAGCGGTTTGAAAAAACTTTAGAAAATCCCTCCCAACCTCCCTTTGCCAAAGGGAGGCAAAAAGGGTTCCCCCTTTGGAAAAGGGGGATTTTATGAAGATTCTTTTGATCCATTGACTCATAAATCTCTTCTATTCAAAAAGCTAAATTGATATAAAAAAGTATTAGTTTTGGTCATTGAGTCATTGGTTATTGGAATTTATTTGATGATTGGTGCTTGGTGCTTGTAATTTGAAATTGTTCCTCCAATTTCTTACTGACCACCTTTTCCACCTCATCAACAGTAATCCCTTCCATACACCGGTGGTCAGTTGGGCAGACCCTTTTAAAACATGGACTACATGAGACTTCCTTCCTCACAACCACATGGCCATCTCCCCAGGGCCCTGTGGCAACAGGATCGGTTGATCCGAAGATGGCCACAATCGGAGTTCCAACGGCTGAAGCCACATGCATTGTTCCAGTATCATTCGTCACGAGAAGCCGGCACCGTTCCAGGAGAGCACCTAATTGCAGGAGATGGGTCTTGCCTGTGAAATCAATTCCTCCGCCACCTAAACTTTTCAAGATTCTATCAGCCATCGAACGTTCTTCCTCTCTTCCAAAAATAAGCGCAGTTGCCTTCCATCTCTCGCAGAGCCTTCTTCCTAACTCCGCAAATCGATCGGGGTGCCAACATTTAGCCAGCCCATAGGCAGCCCCTGGATTGATGCCGATGAGAACCCTTCCATCCAGAAGGCCCCGTTCTCGAAGCTGTCCTTCAGCCCAACCCCGCTCTTCTTCCCTTAGAACGAGCCGAGGAGAAGGAATGGTTTCTAAATGCCCCAGAGATTCCACTAGCTTTCGATAATAATGGACTCGATGAATACGCAGAACTTCTTCATTCCGTCGAATTTTATGCGTGAGAAAGAGGGATCGCCCCTCATCCTGATAACCGATCCTGACCGGAATTCCAGCCAGATAGGTCTGAAAGGCCGAGCGGAAAGATCTAGGTAAAATGACAGCGAGATCGAACCTCTTCCCTCTTATTGATCGGCTGACCCGGATATCTTCCAGAAAAAATCCAACCCCGCTCTTCTTTTGAAAGGGAATGATTTCATCCACGAAGGGAGAGGTCCTCCAAAGATCAATGAGATGATTTGGAACAAGTACAGTCAGGCGAGAGTGAGGAAACAATTCTTTCACCCCCTGAACAGATGGATAGGCGAGAATCGTATCCCCCACCCAGTTCACTCCCCGTACCAGAACACGATTTACATTGGTGAAATCGGATTTCAACTTAAGTCCCTTTTCCTGCTCAAAAGGGGACAGACCCGAAATCTGTCCCCTTTTTAATACTCCACCTCAAAATATTCTATCTACTCTATAAAGTCAACCCTTTGACTCCCCATAATAAATACTGGAACTCGCTCAGGGTTGACCCTGAGCAGTATTTCCACATCCTACCTTCAAGTGCGAAATTCAGCCCTGTCGAATGGGTCAATAACAAAATATATTCAAGCAGTTATAGATAATACCTCTTTTGTTGCTTTAAAAACATCTTCGACCGTGATTTCTTCAAGGCATTTCAGTTTCTTGCAGGAGCGGTCTCTGCAAGGATTGCATCCCACATTCTTAATGACCTTTTTATGAGGGCCGAAAGGCTCATTCAAAACCGGATCGGTCGGACCATAAATAGCGACCACAGGAACACCCACCAAGGAAGCAATATGCATTGGACCTGTATCTCCCCCAATATAGAGGTCGCAATGCCGATACACCTCTCCCAATTGGGTAAGGGAAATGGTATGGGGAGCCAGTACTGAAGATTCTCTCATCCTCTTCTGAATCCTCTTGACCCAATCCAGTTCCCCCGGTCCCCAGGTGAAGAGAACCGTTGCCTTCAGTTCACGAACCAATCGGTCTGCCAATTGAGCATATTGGTCAGGGAGCCACCTTTTATAAAACGTCTTCGGACTTGTCCCTGGATGGATCGCAATCGAAGGGCTCCTGATCGGAGGAAAGAGTTGGTCAAAAAATGTTTTCACATGCTCTTGGTCTTCGGCCGGGATATAGAGCGGATAACCCTCGGGCTGCACCTCTAAACCCATTCCCTTCAGAAGGTTGAAATTCCTATCGAATCGACTAATCTTCTCTTTCGGGAGTTTCACTTTTATAGTCGAGAAGAGAAAATTTCCCTCTTTGCTCGACCTTCGATCATACCCAATCCGTTGAGGAGAACCGGAAAGAAAAGAGAGAAGGCCGCTTTTCAGGATCCCATGAAAATCGAGGACAAGATCGAATTTCTTTCTCCGAAGAGCTTGAATGAATATCCGAACTTCTTTGATCGTCCTCCACCACCCTTTAAGAGACTTCAATCCTTCAGACCATCTCTGTCTTGGGAAGAGGACAACTTCGTCAATTTCCGGTTGGCTTTCGATAAGGGCTTTCGAGGGTTCTTCGACCAACCAGGTGATGGAGGTAGAAGGGAAATGGGTCTTGATTGCCTTTACCGCAGGAAGCGTCCGGATCACATCTCCTACGGCGCTGAGCCTCAAAACTAAAATTTTCTTTTGATCCATTACAGAAAGATTACCCCATTCATCTTCGATTTTCAAGAATGACCTTCTTTCGGAGATGGTGTCATCATACGAGAAAACCTGTTTTTAAAAGGAGGGAAAGGATTAGGAAAATTAAAAATCTTTTTTAGATTTAACTGGCAAGACAATGCAAATATTTCTCGGGAAGGCTTTTTGTTTTTCCATTCGTATCGACACAGATATGCTGAGTCTCTCCTTCAGCGATTACTTCCTCCTTGTCTTCGCGAAGGACCTGATACCCGAAGGTGATCAACCGTTTATTCAGGTGTTTTAACCGGGTCCGAATGACAATGGTCTCATCATATTTTGCGGAATTTCTGTATCGGCAATGGACATCGGAGACGACCAGACGATATCCCAGAGCCTCCAGATCGGCATACCGGAATCCTTTCATCCGGCAGAACTCGGACCTTCCAACCTCAAACCAGACCAGGTAATTGGCATAATAGGCCACGCCCATCTGATCCGTCTCCGCATACCGCACTCGAATCTCATTATCCACAAAATCTTTCATAAAAACACCTCTTTCCAATTACCCGAATGACAGCGAATTTAACGAATGGATTGGTCAGCCATAGAGGGTTGCCTTTACAAACTGATTGCTGATCACTAGTATATAGTTTCATTAATATATTTACATTAAAATGCATGGGCGAAATCGAATTTCTTCCAGCGGTGCACTACGGGCGAATCATTGATTTCTTTGATTCCTAACAGGATTCTGTCTTTAAGTTC
>VGSD01000224.1 GCA_016875155.1 Deltaproteobacteria bacterium
GCAAAGATCTTCGGAATAATCGGAATTCCCCTGGCGATTTCCGTCCATGGTTATACGGGATTTGTCCTGGCTGTGGTTCCAGGAAAACATCTCTGGAATACAGCGTTAATGCCTTTTCTCTTCTTGATTTCTGCCATGGTTTCAGGCTATGCCCTGGTCATTCTGGCAAGCATTGCAAAAGAAAAATATATTTCCAACTCAAAGTGGCTTCAGGAACGATATCCTCAACATCTGAAACTGTTCAATTACCATTTTCCTACGGTTGAGAAGGAGGTGATCTCCGATCTCACCAAACACCTCATCGGGTTCATTGCGCTGGACCTCTTTCTCATCTTCTGCGACGTGATCGTGATGCTGGTCTCCACGGAAGAATCTTACCATACGGTGATGAGCCTGCTCACTGGAAAATTTGCGCCTCTCTTTCTTGGGATCGAGATGTTTTTGGGTGCGTTTATTCCCCTTTTCATTCTCTCCTATCACAGGACAAAAGCCATTCAGACCTGGCAGGTCCTGGCCTCCGTGTTGGTGCTGGCAGGAATTATGACGATGCGTTATATCGTCATTATCGGCGGCCAGAGCTTCCCCGTCCAATTACTATAGGTTTATCCAAAAGATGAGTCCTCACCTGATGACTGTGAGACCGAGGCCAGAAAAATCTTCATCGAAACTGAGGCACGGGATGTCGTTCAGAAGAGACTTAACGACCACAAAAGAGATGGCGTCACAATAAGAAAGGTTTTTGGCTCTGCTAAAAAGGCGGAAGACTCGCTCTGCTTCTTCACGAACAGAGTCATCGTAACGAATGATATTTAACACCGTCTTCATCTCGTCAAGGAAACGAATGGCAGCCTTGTAGTGAAAGCGATAAAGGAGAAGCGTAGCTGTCTCACTGATAATATCCCATGTCGTCCATAGGGAGATTTCTTGATCGTGTGCTTCTTTTAATATTTCTCCCGCACGATTGTAATTGACATCCTTTGGATAGAGCGAGGCAAAGAAAAAAGAGGTATCACAAAAGGCCCGCTGGCCAGGGAATTCAATCATTCATTTCCCTTTCCGTAGAGATAGTCTTTTACCTTTTTGGAGATGGGTTCCTCCGTTTTCCCCTTTGGGAGAGTAGATACTTTTTGCCTGAGGCGTATCAGTTTCTGGACTGCCTCACCAGGCTCCACCAATCTTTTGGATGAGCGTATTTCAGCAATCGTTTCGTTCCGCACCTGAACTAAAAAGACCGTTTCAGGATTTTTCTGCAATTCCTTGATCATTTTCGGAAGGTCTTTTCTTGCATTGCTGATCGAGACAATGTTTTTCATCGCCTGTCCCTCCAATAAATACAATTTGTACAAATTGTACAATTCTGACTTTGAGGAGTCAAGGGCGTAAAGATAAATTCAAGGGGTTTAAGGTTAAAGAGGAAAGGTGACAGCGTAAGAAGAGTCGGATTAAGACTTAGGTTAAGACGGCGGGCAAAGCAATGCTTGGCCGATTTTTTTAAACGCCAAGAAGGTTTTTTATGGTTGGCAAGCCGAGTAATATTAAAGGGATCCTCTAATAATTCCGAATTCGTCACTCACGCTCCGTATCCCGTGGTCGGGTCTAATCAACAAGTACGGGGTAAACTCCAGCGGGAGTCCAGTCGTTGCGACTCGAAACCGAGTTATTTCGTCCCGTCAAAAACGGGACTAGATTCTCCCGATAAAGATTGGGACCGGAATGACGACCTTCTAAAACAATTGGTTTATAATAAGCCTTAATTTATTGAAATCATAAAGGAATTGCTTGTGAAAAGATTTTTTTTGACCTTCGGAACAAGAGATATTATATTTAGATCGAAAAAGAAGGGCAGGATAGCAAAATCGGTTTTTACTTTTAATATAGATTCCCTCCTTTCTACCCCAACATTTAAAAAATTTACCTAATAGGATTGGCTATATCTGAAGCCTTAAGATATGGACGAAATCAGTTATCAAAAGTTTCTAACCACGAGAATCTGCGACCTGGATCTTGATCCCGAGGAGAGCCTGGGCGATTGCTTTAAGAGGCTAAAGAGGGAGTTGAAGGTTCATCAGATCCTTCTCTGGCCCGATTTTTATTTCGGGAATGAGTGGGGTTGTGTGAATAAAAAGACTTCAATCAGCATCCCATTCTATTATGCCATGCCTGAATTAAAAGAGCTTGAAGGAGATCTCCCGACCAAAGAAGGAATCGTCAAGACCCTTCGCCATGAAACCGGTCATGCGATCAACTATGCTTACAAATTGTGGCAGCGAAAGGACTGGAAGGAGACATTCGGCGATTTCAATATAAAATATCGGGATGGATATCTCTACAGGGTGAATCCTTGGTCCAAGAGTTATGTCCGCCACCTCCATTATCTGGGTGATCCCCATTATGCCCAGAAGCATCCGGATGAAGACTGGGCTGAAACCTTTGCCATATGGCTTGATCCGAGATCCCACTGGGAGCGCAAGTATCGGAACTGGCCCAATGCCCTTGATAAATTGGCATACGTGGACGATTTAATGGAAGAGATTGGAGGAGAAAATCCACTCAGGCTGAATAAGAAGAGGGAAGGGGAGTATACGGCAATCGAAGAGACCGTTTCTGAGTGGTGGGGACTCGATGGAGAGATGCTGGACCGGGAACTTCAGGAGTATCTGAAGGATATGAATGAACTCTTCATCACACCAACCAACGGCCGAAGAAAACTTCTCCCCGCGTGGAAATTGATTCGAAGATATGCGAGGACATTGACCGAACAGGTCAGCCTTTGGATCTCAGGGTCAAATCAGCATACCGCCCGAAAAACACTGCGCCGATGGGAGGCGATCTGTCAGAATGAATCCCTGGGATACCTTCCCGAAGATGAAGAGCGGAAGTTAATCGAGTTGACCACCCTCCTGACCTACCATGTGGTGGATGGCGTTCACCACCTCCGAAGTTAAATGTGTTGACGAAAACTTCAAGAATCAATTAAAAAGGAGGTATGATTTCATCTAAAATGGATCGCCCCCATGCGGTGATCATTTTTTTCTTCCTCCTCCTCTTCCTTCCAATTTCGTCCCTTCATGCCACAGAATACTATGGTCTTCGCCTTTCAGGATCTGATTGTTTTCTCTGCCACACCGCTCCAGAGATTGGGACATTAAATCAGACAGGGGTTCAATTTCAGGAAGAGGGATACCGATATCCGATGACCTTGAAGGGTGTACTCTTTAACATCCTGGGAGGCCCGATCGTTTTCATATTGTTCTTTAGTTTTTATAGGAGATACCGGCTATGGCATATCGGGAAAGGGAAAATCCGATGGGGTCAATGGAGAGAAAGATGGAAAGGACTGCTCTCAAATGGTTTTGGACATAGAACCCTTTTTAGGAGTTTTTTCCCCGGGATAGGTCACTTCCTGCTTTTCTGGTCTTTCCTCATCCTGAGCCTAGGTGTGACCGCAGTCATCCTCCAGGAATATTTCATTTTTCCCTTATGGAGAGTGAGATTCATCGATTCCAATACTTATCCTTTCCTCCGCCTCCTCTTTGATCTTTTTGGAGTCTTGGGATGGTTAGGGACAATCTTACTCATTGTCAGGAGATATATCCTAAAACCAAGAGAGTTGGATGAACAACGAACAGATGCCTGCTCTCTCGTGATTTTATTCTTCATTTTTCTGACGGGATTTCTGGCCACCGGTATCCGAAATCAAATCTATCAGTCTCCCTGGACATCCTGGTCGCCCGTGGCTGACAGCATTTCTTCCTTTTTACTGAGATGGAAGATGGATGAGAATCATTTAAAAATTTTCTTCTCCTTGTTCTGGTGGAGCCATCTTATTCTCTCCCTTGCCTTTATTTCCTGCATCCCGTTCTCTAAACTCCTTCACCTCTTCTCTTCCCCTCTCAGCATTCTTCTCCGGAACTTGGAGGTCAAAGGGACACTAAAAAAAATCGATTTGGAGGCTTCGGAAACATTTGGAGTTACCCATCTTGAGGAGTTCACATGGAAGGACCTTCTGGAGCTGGATGGTTGTACCCGGTGCGGCCGATGTCAGGAGAACTGCCCGGCCCATCTTACCGGAAAACCTCTTAATCCTAAAGGAGTGATCCAGAATCTAAAGCGACACCTCGCGGATCTTTCGCGGGCAAAAGGGAATTCCAAACTGATCGGAGATGTGGTGACAGAAGAGGAGATTTGGGAGTGTACGACCTGCAGAAACTGCCTCGAACATTGCCCTATCTTTATTGAACCAATGGCCAAATTGTTGGAGTTCCGGAGAAGTTTGGTTCTCAATCAGGGCAAGGTTCCGAAAGAGACCCATTTCGCCTTTCGGAATATTGAGAGAAAAGGAAATCCCTGGGGATTTGAGCCTTCGAAGAGGATGTTTTGGACAAAGGAGTTGGGTTTGAAAACGGTTATTCCCGGAGAAAAAACCGATCTCCTATTCTGGATCGGATGCTATGGTTCTTACGACGACCGGAATATTAAGGTAGCAGAATCACTGGCTCGAATCCTGAACCAGGCAGGGTTAAATTTTGGCGTCCTGGGAAGTTCCGAGTGGTGCTGTGGCATCGATCTCAGAAGAATGGGAAGTGAATATCTCTTTCAGGTCAATGTCGAGAAGAATATCGAACAACTCAAGCGGTTAGAATTTAAAAAGATGATCACCACCTGTCCCCACTGTTTTAATACCCTCAAGAATGAATATGCCCAGTTCGGTGCAGACTTCGAAGTGATCCATTACACGGACCTTGTCGAGGAACTGATTCAGCAGAATAAGATCCGGCTCCGGAGAAGGAATGAAAAAATAAAGATCACTTATCATGATTCCTGTTATCTGGGTCGCTATAACGAGGGTTATGAACCGCCTCGTAGGATTCTGAGAGCGATGGAGGATTTTTCTTTTACGGAAATGGAAAAAAGCCGTGAGAAGTCGTTCTGCTGTGGAGGAGGGGGCTGTCACATGTGGATGGAGGAGAGGACTGGAAAACGGATTAATGAGACGAGAATCCTGCAGGCATTGGATAAAGAGGCAGAGATTCTTACCACTGTCTGCCCTCTCTGCTTGACCCAACTCGACTCTGCGGTCAAGGTGCTCAATGCGGATGATCGGATTCGGGTTCGGGATATTCTGGAATTGGTGGTAGAGAGGATGGAGACATAATGAAATGCAGATTGCCGATTGCGGAATGCGGAATAAATATTAAGAGCCTACAAAGAGAGTTGTTTCGCGCAATCCCCCGACGAAGCCGGGGCAGGCAAAATCCGCAATTGCATCAGAGGATAACCGTTTTTTTGATGATCCGGACGATCTCTTCGGGGTCATCGATCAATCGGAGAATATCGAGATCAGCGGGAGAGATTTTTCCCTCCTTCAAGACCACCTCTACCATCCAGTCGAGAAGGCCCTTCCAATAATCTGACCCCAC
>VGSD01000225.1 GCA_016875155.1 Deltaproteobacteria bacterium
GCAAAGCGGTTTTATCATATTTGTATACAATTAAAGGGGGTTTTATGAAAGCCGATCAGGATAAATGTATTGCCTGCAAGAGATGCTTTCCCTATTGCCCCATGGGAAGGATCCAAACCTTTAAGAAAAACGAAAACATTCCGGGAAGGGTCTATATCGAAATCGATCAGGAACGATGCACCGACTGCGGTGTCTGTCTCCGGGCAAATATATGTCCTGTCAAAGCCCTTTTCCAACCCGAAATGATCTGGCCGCGTGAGGTCCGGGGTATTCTGAGCAACCCCCTGATCGAATTTAAGGGTTCTCAGGTCCCTGGCCGTGGAACCGAGGAGATGAAGACGAATGATGTCTCAGGCCGATTTCTCCCGGGAGAAGTCGGAGTGGGGATCGAACTTGGAAGACCTGGTATCGGAGCCTATTTTAAAGATGTTGAGAAGGTAGCCATGGCTTTGATGAGGGCAAACATCGGCTATGAGCTGGCGGCTGAAAATCCGGTCACCCATTTCATGTCCGATAAAACAACGGGTAAACTGAGAGATGATGTGCTCAACGAAAAAGCAACCTCAGCCATCATTGAAGGTAAGTGTAAGATCGAAAAACTTCCCGAAGCCTTAAAGGTCCTTCAGAAGGTTGCAAAAGAAGTGGACACGGTTTTTACGGTCGAAGTGATTACCAAGGTTCCGCCAGAAGGAGAGATTCCAGTTAAACCCATCCTGGAAAAGTTAGGATATTGGTACTCCATCAACACCAAAAATAATATGGGTCTGGGGGAACCTGCATTTAAGTTCTATGAGGAAAAATAGAAGGAGAGAAAAATGACCCATAGTCTGCATCGAAGAGGGAATCTTGACGATTTAAAAGACGATTTCGTGGTGCTCGGATGCCCTGCAACCGGTATCAATAAGGCAGGTTCATCGCCCAAAACTCAGAAGTTTTTAAGCATCTGCTATAAGAATGGCCCGGTCAATCTGGGCGATATGAAAACAGGTAACATCTATAATACCACGATGGATGTCATCTTGGGCAATATGACGGATAGCACCATCGTCCAGTGCACCTTCGACAACCGGGAGAAAATCGTTCAATTGCTCAAAGATTTGAAAGAACAAAAACCGGGTATTTCGATCATCATATCCGGGGTGAGCGACATCGTCCAGCAGTGTATGGAGGAGGCTGGTCTGGGCCGCATCCATACGATTGAGTATTCCCTGGGGACTTGGGGGCAAACCGAGAAATTACCTCATTTTGAAATTCTCAAAACCACCACGATGTGTGGCCATGCCATGATTTCTTCGGATCTGGTTTATAAAATGGTTCGGGATGTAAAGCGTGGAAGAAGGACCATCGAAGACGCATGTCTGGAACTGTCTAAATGTTGCACCTGTGGCAACTACAATATCACTCGTGGAATTAAATTGTTCAAGGAACTGCTACCGCTTTATATGGTGCATAGCTTGTATTAAATAGCAGAGGGCAAAGGGCATGGAGCATAGCAAAACGATAAGCACCAAGCTCCAAGCACCAAATACCAAATAAATTCCAAGCACAAAAAATCGAAACAACACCTTTTAGGTCATTCGAAATTGAAATTTGGAGCTTATTTGGGATTTGGAATTTGTGATTTGGAATTTATAAAAGGAGAACATCATGCGATATGTTATCATTGGAGGGAGTGGGGCTGGGATCAGTGCGATAGAGGCCATTCGATCCATCGATCGGGAATCACCGATTGACCTTTTTAGCGATGAGGCCACTCCCCTCTTTTCAAGAGTCCTTCTACCCTACTATATTGCCGAAGAACTCTCAAAACCCCTCTTAAATTTTAGATCTGCAGACTTCTTCGATCAAAACAGAATCACCCCTCATCTGGGGGTGAGAGTCCATCGAATCTCGATTGAATCTAAAACAGTTCAGACCAAAAACGGGGACGCATACCCTTTTGATAAACTTCTCTTGGCGACAGGAGGAAATCCCATCATCCCTCCTATTCCAGGTATCGAAAAAGAAGGCATCTCCACTTTAAAAACCATGGCTGATGCGGAAAAGATTTACAACCTCAAGGGCAGAAAAGCAGTCGTCATTGGAGCCGGAAGCGTTGGGGTCGAATCATGCATCAGTCTGAAGAGAAGGGGGATGGAAGTCACCTTGCTTGAACAACTGGCCCATGTCTTACCCACCGTCTTTGATGAAGAAGCCGCCTCCATTATCCGGAAAAGGATCGAGAACCTTGGAATCAAAACGATCACTGGAGAAAAGGCTCTCCGCTTTACTGGAAATGGTAAGGTCAAAGGCGTGATCACGGATTCCAGGGAAATTGAATGTGATATGGTGGTCGTTGCCGTCGGCGTAAAGCCTGCCGTTGAACTGGCCCAGACCGCAGGAATAGAGATTGGCTCTCTCGGAGGCATCAAGGTCAATAGCCAGATGATGACCAGTGTGCCGGATATCTACTCGGCAGGGGATGTAACCGAAACTTATGATATCACGCGAGACTCCAATTGGATCAATGCCATCTGGCCCTGTGCTGTGGAACAGGGTCGAATTGCCGGCCTCAATATGGTCGGCCGTGAGACTCCGTACGAGGGGTCATTTAGACGAAATTCCATTGGAAACTTTATCGGCGTACCTGCTATCTCGATGGGATTAACGCAAGCAGAGACCTGTTCAAGTTGTGAAGCAGGAGAAACGTTTCAGGAAATCAGAAGAAGGACGAAAGATACCTATAAGAAACTTATTTTAAAGAATGGTCGCCTGGCAGGAGCTATCCTGGTAGGCCAGACACAGAAGGCTGGACTTTTCTTTATTCTGTTAAAGAAGAAGGTTGATGTTTCCGATTACACTTCGGTCTTAATGAGCCGGGACCTCAATTTCATGAATATTCTGCCATTGATCAGGAGAAATGCAGACCGATTCACGGAGACCGAATATAAAGAGATCATGGATACAATGCTGTAAAAAATTGTTAGAGGTTGGAGGAGCGTCTCGTAAGACGAGACTTTAGGGCTGAGGCAAAACCATTTCTACCTTAAACATCATTGAGCTAGGAGGGAAAATTGAAAATCTTAATGGTTGATAAAAGTAAATGCACAGGATGTCATCAATGCGAGCTCTGGTGCGGGACAGAAATCTCATCTACCTCAAAAGAGCTCTATCAGGCCATCCATGAGGAACCTCAACCTGTTCCGAGGGTCTATGTCGAAGGAAAATCCTTTGCCCTCCAGTGCCGCCATTGTGATGGGGCGCCCTGTATTGAGGCATGCCCCAATGGATCGATGCGAAGAGATCCTGAGACAGGACTGGTTTATGTCAATGAGCCAACCTGTATCGCCTGCTGGATGTGCGTGATGACCTGTCCTTTTGGGATCATCAATCCCTCCCCTTCTATGAAGGTGGCGATCAAATGCGATCGCTGCCGGAACATGGGCTATCCCATCTGTGCAGAGGTCTGTCCCACTCAAGCCCTGAAATTGGAGGAGAGAAAAGACTACCGGACGAAAGCATTCTAATAACAACACCCCTCACCCCATCCCTCTCCCCTCGGGGGAGAGGGGAAGGTCGCTTCGACTCGCAACCGAGGTGAGGGGGAAGCGACAGAAAGGAGTAAGAGATGGAGTTCATTCAGAAGAAGACGGTAGATAGTGCAGTGGAGTATTTTTTACAGAAAGCTGCCGACAGTGAGATCGCTCTGGTATGGGATCGTTATGAAGGTCAGCTTCCGGAGTGTGGCTTCTGTGAAACCGGTTTAAGCTGCCGCGATTGCCTTCAAGGTCCCTGCATCAGCCATCCTTTCCGGGATTCGAATAAACTGGGCGTCTGCGGAAAAGATAAAGATACCCTCGCCATTCAATCCTTATTGAGATTGGTTCTGAAAGGGACAATGACCTATCTCGACCGGTTAAGTGATTTCGCGCAGGGGGTAGAATCAAAACAGGTCACACCCAAAAACAGGGCGAAAACCGATCAGATTCTTAAAGAGGTCCAGACTTTCTTCCGAAATGGCGGAACCATGTTGAAGAAAGAATTTCCAAAATCTTTGATCCAGCGCTGGGAAGAACTTGGAATCGCTCCGGAGGGAATCGCAAGGGATCTGTTCAAACCCTCTCAGATATTGGAGGGAGGGGTAAGCGAGGTTGAGGAAATTCTCCTCTGGACATTCAAAGCATCCCTTTTCGCATCCATGGCCCAATGGCTTTACGGAAGCTTAAAAGCATCGGCCTTTGGTGAAACCGTTCCGACCAAAATTGAGGTCAACCTGGGTGGACTCAAACAAAAAGCCCCCAACCTCCTCCTGTATGGTTATTTCTCCCCTATTCTAAAACGAAAAATAGCCGAGGCGGCAAAAAAACAGGGTGTCCATGTAATGGGCGTCTGCACTGAATCATTATTGCCCCCCTTCAGCTTCCCCATCGCGACCGGTTATGGTTCCCAGGAGATCCCTTTGATGACCGGCGCTGTCGATCTCATAGTGGTTGGAGATCAGTTTGTCAATCCATCTTTAGTGAAAGTAGCCAAAGAGTTTGAAGTGCCGGTGATGACTGCAGCGACATTGAAAAAAGAGAAGGACCCTGGCCGCTTTGCACAAAGAATAGTTGAACAGGCTAAAAAATCTTTTACATTCCGCCGCAGCATCTCCAGGGACATCCCGGAAGCGAAAGAATATGCGACCATGGGTTTCTCCAAAGATAGCGTGGATGTCAAGAAGATTGCCAGCGGGCTTCAAAAAGGCCTTATTAAAGGGATCGTGATTTTCGCCGGAAGCAACAATGTCAAATATACTCAGGATCTGGAAATCATCGTGATGGCCCAGGAGTTTCTAAAAAATGATATGCTCTGCCTCTCAAAGGGCGAGGCAAGCATCGCTCTCGGAAAATATGGATTTTTAAATCCCGCTTCAAATGAAAAATACTGCAGCAAAGGTTTGTCCGATGTCCTGTCGTCGCTCGGTAAGGAAATTCCCTCTGTCATTGATATTGGTGGTGGAGAAGGAACAGTAACTGACTTCCTGCTGGAGTTGGCAAAGGCGGGGAAAAAGGATTTGACAGGCTATCCGATCGTGGCCTGTTATCCGGAGGCTAACCGCAGTTCAGAGGTGACTGAAGCGATGTGGACAGTGGCCATGGGAATGACAACCTATTTCTGGCCGGCTCTTCCGGTAACCGGAAGCACTAAAGTCCTGGAAGCCCTGACCCAATTCTGTGCGGAAAAGTTTGGCTCAAAACTCATGATCACCACTGAAAAGAAGATCGATGCCCGAGCTAAAGCAGATTTAATCCTGCAGGCGATCAAGGGTGGGAAAAAATTCAGTATTAGTGGTAAGCCCTGGAAATAAACCCGGTTGGAAGCTCCAATATTGTTACTAAAAGATAGCCCCGCTGTAAACCAGAGGGGCTATTTTTTTATGAGATAAAGAG
>VGSD01000226.1 GCA_016875155.1 Deltaproteobacteria bacterium
TCCATTCACCTGCTGTATGGCCTGTCTCCTCCAACAATTCACGGGCTGCTGCTTCTTCGGGGGTATCTCCATCATCAACCAGGCCCCCTGGAATCTCGAGAGTCACCTCGTTTGAGCCGTGTCTATACTGCCTGACCATGACTACCCGATGGTCATCGGTAAGAGGGATGATATTGACCCAGTCGTTTGATTCGATGATATAGAAATCGTGCTCGAGGTTGGTCCGCGGTGAACGAACCGTGTCTGTCCTGACGGAGAAGACGTGATAGGATTGAATGAATTGGGTTCGCACCTTCGACCACGGCTTGATCATCATCCCCCTCCTTTTCAATCAAAGGATTTCATTCTATTCGTGGTGAAGGGGTTTGTCAAATTTAATAGTGTATTGTTATAATTGACATGCTTTTCGGATTGATGCTAAAAACTAACCGAACGTATTTGAAATTCTCCCCCAATAATTCCCTCCCCCTTCGATGGGGGAGGGTGAGGGTGGGGGTGGACAAAACAGTGACCCTTTGGTCCCCCTCCCCTTTGTTCCCTCCCCGCACACGGGATCTTCGACCCGCCAGGGGATGGGAGATATTTTTGGGTTTCTTTTGTTTGTTAGAGATAAATTCTCAGAGTTATATGCGTAAGAATCTAATGTCTGGATTCGGAAGGGTTGGGAGAGGGTCACTTCTATTACTCATCAAATGAAAAAGGAGGGGATCGTATGAGAAAGATATTGGTTTTGACTTTTATCGGCTTACTTCTTTGGGGAGGAAGCATCGGGCGGGCTTCTGCACAGCAACTGCCCGGTATCCTTAATATCGGGACCCATCCGGTCGGTTCTTTTTTCAACATCGTGGGGACAGCCACAGCAACCGTGGTCGGGAAATATACTCCGATGAGAACAACGGTTAAACCCATGGCAGGTCCGTCCGCCTGGTATCCACTCCTTGCAACCCAGGAAATTGACCTCGGGGTGTTAAATAACTGGGATGGCGAGAAAGGATACCTTGGAGAATCCGTTTACGAAAGACTATCAAGAGGAAAAGGATTTCCTGTCCGGCTTGTTGCCATTAGTGTCAATAATGCCATCGGCTTTATTGTCGCGGCGAATTCTAAAATTTATAAATACTCAGATCTTAAGGGAAAGAAAGTGGCAGGCAATTATCCCACCCCGTCTCTTCAATTACAATCAGAAGCCTTATTGGCCAGCGAAGGAATAAAATGGTCGGAGATCATTCCTATCCCCGTGAGTTCCATCCCCGAAGGAGTAAAGGCAGTGATTGAGGGCAGGGCAGATGCAGCCAATGTGACGATCGGGACACCGATTATTGAAGAACTCCATGCCAAAAGTGGGGCACGATTTCTTCCTCTGGATCCATCTCCGGATGCAGTCAAGAGGGCCAAGGAAAAGTTCCCGGGTTATCCAATCAAGATCCTGCCCGGGGCAGGCCGAACCGGAATTGAAAAAGAACAGGCCATGTGGGCCTATGATATTTATGTGGTTGGGAGAGAAGACCTTCCTGATGAGGCGGCCTATCAGGTCGTGAAGGCAATGTGGGAGAATCATAAAGAGTTTGCTCCAATTCATGTGCTTTTGAAAGACTGGACTCCTGAGCGGTTTGTCACCAGGGAAGCATTGGTCCCATACCATCCGGGTGCTGTTAAATATTATAAAGAGAAAAAGGCTTGGACGGAGGAGATGACACGGCTTCAAGAAACCCTATTGGCCAAGAAGAAATAGATTTTCAGAAAAGGATTTGATATGACAGATTCTAAAGGGGAATCGAGATTCCGGAGACCGGTCGGCTTTTTCGGTTATGGGGAAGATGTTCTGCTGGTCTCCGTCCCCATGGTAGGGATTGTTTCCATTTTAAACCTCCCACTTTACTTGGGTCTTTCTTTCTACATCCAGCAGTACCTTGCTGTATTTTTTGGACTGGTCATGGGCCTTGTTTTTATCCTTGTCCCTTTTAAAAAAGATGCGCCTAAGGACCGATTACCCTGGTATGATCTGATCTTGTCCATGCTTGGCCTTGTCGTGGGGTTCTATCTCTCCATTTATTACAAAGAAATTGTGGTCGAAATGGGCCTCCTTACGCCCTTGCGAGTTATCCTTGGTACCATTGCCATTGTCCTTATTTTAGAGGCATCCCGAAGGGTTTTAGGATGGCCTTTCTTGACCATCGTTCTTCTTTTTATCTTCTATGCGCTATTCACATTTCTTTTTCCCGGAAGGCTTTATGGCAAGGGGGTGAGCTGGCCCCGGCTTGCCACATTTCTATATCTTGATCCCCAGGGAATTCTCGGGATTGCCACCGAAGTCGCGGCGACGATTGTCTTTGCTTTTGTTTTTTTTGGGCAAGCGCTCTTTCGGACAGGAGGGGGTGAGTTTTTCACGGATTCAGCCATGGCCCTGATGGGGCGCTATCGAGGAGGCCCTGCCAAGGTGGCGGTTTTGGCCAGTTCTCTTTTCGGGACGATGTCCGGCAGTGCCGTGGCCAATGTGGTGACCACCGGATCGGTGACGATTCCGTTGATGAAAAAGAGTGGATATCCTCCTTATTTTGCCGGAGCGGTTGAAGCGACGGCATCCAGCGGTGGGCAGATCATGCCTCCAATTATGGGGGCGGCGGCATTTCTCATGGCAACCTTCCTGGGAATGCCTTATGGGAAGGTAGCCCTATCAGCGGCAATCCCTGCAATCCTATATTATATGGCTGTTTTCATTCAGGTGGATCTGGAAGCTGCAAAGAATGGATTGCAAGGGCTGCCATCGGAGAAGCTTCCGAGACTGTTCATGGTTTTACGCAAAGGGTGGCTGTTCTTGATTCCTCTTGGTGTCCTAATCTATGCACTTTTTATACGAGTCATCGAAGCCGACAGGGCTGGCCTTTATGCAACGACGTCGGTCTTCATCATCTGCTGTCTTCGCAGAGAAGACCGTCTCAATCTAAACAAGATCGTCAAGATCCTTAAGGAAACCGGCGAAGGGATGCTCGAAATCGGGGTTATCTGCTCTGCGGCAGGGATCATCATTGGGATCGTATCATTGACAGGCCTGGGGTTTACGTTTTCACAGGCGCTTGTCACTCTTGCAGGTGGAAGCACTCTCCTGCTTCTTGTTTTAGGTGCTGTGGGAGCGATCATTCTCGGAATGGGAATGACCGTTACCGCGGCCTATCTTCTCATGGTTATTCTGATCGCTCCGGCCCTGGTCCAATTAGGGGTGGCTCCTTTAAATGCCCATCTGTTTGTCTTTTACTTCGCCGTCATGTCGTTCCTGACTCCTCCGATCTGCTTGGCCGTCTATGCGGCCGCCTCTCTGGCCGGTGCGGATATGATGAAAACCGCCTATCAGGCCATCAAATTGGGCATTGGGGCTTATATTGTTCCGTTCCTGTTTGCCTATCATCCGTCCCTGTTATTGCAGGGGAATATGTTTGACATCATTCATGCCGTGATGACAGCTATGATCGGCATCAGTTTGGTGGCCATCGGAATTGAAGGATTCTTGTTTAAAAAATTGACTTGGGTTAAGAGAATCCTCCTCATCCTCGGGGGATTGGGATGCATGATCCCGGGGTGGAGGAGCGATCTTATCGGTTTGGTGATCGGTGTTCCCATCATTCTATGGGAATGGAGAACGAAATGAAGGGACTGAAAAAAAATAATCGTGAGGAGGTCTTTGATGAAGATCGATATCTTTAATCACATCTTTCCTAAGTCTTTTTATGAAAAGATGCTTCAAGTGGCCCCCAACGCAAAAGACATCAACAAACGGGTCAGAAATATCCCATGCATCGTAGATCTCGATGAACGATTCAGGATCATGGATCGCTTTAAGGACTATGTCCAGGTCATCTGTTTGCCCAATCCACCCCTTGAGTCTTTGGCCTCCCCACCTCTTTGCAATGAGTTAGCCAAACTGGGCAATGATGGGATGGCCGAATTGGTGCAAAAGTATCCGGATCGTTTTCCGGGGTTCATTGCATCCTTGCCGATGAATGATCCGGAAGGGCTCTTAAAAGAGGCGAAACGGGCGATTGAGGAGCTTGGGGCAGTCGGAGTTCAGATCTTTACCAATGTATCCGGACGCCCCCTGGATAGGCCTGAAACCATACCGCTCTTTGACCTGATGGCAGAACTGGACCGGCCTATTTGGATGCATCCGGCAAGAGGAGCAGATTTTCCCGATTATAAGAGCGAACCGAAAAGCCATTACGAAATCTGGTGGACGTTTGGCTGGCCCTATGAGACAAGTGTGGCCATGGCCCATCTCGTCTTTGCAGGACTTTTTGATAAGCATCCTGATCTTAAGATTATTACTCATCATCTTGGTGGGATGATTCCTTATTTTGCAGGAAGGGTAGGGCCTGGCTGGGACCAGTTAGGCACCCGGACTTCGGATGAGGATTACACGCTCGTATTGAAAAAGCTAAAGAGGCCCCATCTGGAATACTTCAAACTTTTTTATGCGGACTCAGCGCTTTTTGGAGCCAGGGAAGCGACCATGTGCGGGCTAAAATTTTTTGGTCCGGAGCGGGTTCTCTTTGCCTCGGATTCCCCCTTCGATCCGGAGAAAGGATCAGCCTATATCCGATGGACCATCGAACTTATTGATAGTCTGGATATCAGCCCTGAAGATCGCAAGGCGATCTATGAGGGGAATGCGAGACGACTTTTGAAGTGGAAGTAAATTACAAGTTAGTCCATAATTATTTCAACATCAGCCCTCTAATCCCTCCTTCCCTCCACTGCCTACCGGCAGGCAGGCTTTGCAAAAGGTCCCGGTTTTAGCGGGATTTGGCAAACCAGGGGATAGGGGAGATTTTTTAAAAGATGTATTTTCAATAATGGGCGAATTAATATAAACGCATTAAATTCATTGAAATTGACCCCTCACCCCCTCCCTCTCCCCTTGAAGGGGAGAGGGGAAGGGTGAGGGGTGGGAAAGTCGATTGTTAAAAATAATATTACGTTTGTATTAGTAATTATTCTTTTGAAAAGAGGAAATAATGAGCGGTTATTTTAAACGCAATTTTGAACCTTTTCCAATGCACACCCTGAAAAGGGTTGAACATCCGACCACCCAAATCTTCGACGATCAGGTCAAGAGGGTCGATGAGCGAGAGAGCGGTTTTAACAAAGCGGTTCGGGGTGACTACGGTTTGCATCTTCAGAAAGAGAGGATGCGGTTTGTTCCCAAGCATCCTATCTCTGGCGCTCTTTCATGGATGGCAGCCTATCTTAAGGATGTGGTGGATGGGTTGGTGGCAAAACAGAAGGCTCCTCTTCCTGAGGATCCTATTCTTTTATCCCGGCACATTAAAGAGTTGGCTTACTTCCTTAGGGCGGATGCGGTTGGGATCTGCAAACTCACTCCCTATGCGGTTTATACGAATAGTTTTCC
>VGSD01000227.1 GCA_016875155.1 Deltaproteobacteria bacterium
CTCCCACTTTTCAAGTTCTTTGATTGGATCGTTTTTCATAGCATCCTCTCTTTGCCTGTGGCGGAATCAGTTAAAGGGTTCACCTCCTTTTCTGGTGATTTTCATAAATTTATTCGCTTCTTTATACGCTTCTTTGGCCCGTTTTCCGTACCGCTTATCAAATTCCTTTAAAGTTAAAGCACTTTCTTTTGCTACCGACCGACGAATGTTATTATATGAGCTCTCCGGACTATCTAGTGTATATTGGTGAAACAGTTCTATAACCCCTTCGGACCTCATTCCATAGACATCTATTGCGCATCGGATCTCCTCTTTCCAAGAATTGTACAATTCTGTTTGACTTTGTATTCGATTTATAATTTCTTTATGTGGAAGCTTGCCCCACATCGGTAGAGGGTCGCAATTTATTCTGTTGATCGTTCTTAGTACCCTCAACATAACTGTTATAAATTTCACTCCATGGCCTAACGCTTTTGTATGGCAAAGTTCATGGAGAAGAAGGGTTCTGAGATCTTTATCTATTGTATGATTTATAAGGATCATCCTTTTTTCACGCCTACATTCGCCAGCTTTACCTGACAGATTGGGTTGAACACGCACTCTCCACCCCTGACCTTTTAATTCAGGAAAGTAGACATCCACTAATTCATTAAACGTTTGTTTAATATCCATTTCCTTTTTTACCTCCTTTCCTTTAAAAGTAATTCCCTACAAATTCTCGAGCTCATTGGATCCATGATTCAACGAGACTTCTCTGTCCTACCCATACCCAACCAAGGACCAGGGATCAATCAGTTACGCCTCTTCTCCTGTTTCAATGGCAAATCGGTTATAAAACCACAAAAGAAATATTGTCCGTTGCCAGCCTGCCGGAAGAGGACCTTGACCGGATCCCCCGGGCTGCCAAAATGATAGGTAATATTCACGTCCCATATATTCCATCTGCTCGAGGCATCCCGCAACCATTGATCGGTAGGTTCCTGATTCTCTCCAAAAAGGCGTCTTCTGACATCCTCAGATCTCAATTCTGCAATGGCCACCTTTTCAACGTTCACACCATACTTGGCAAGAAGGAAGAGAAGAAAATTGTTCCTTTTGATCTTCTCCCTCATCGTAACTACGTCATCTGTAACCTCAGTGTATCTAATCAATTCAAGTTTCTTTATTGCCTTTTCTCTGAGGTCTCTCAGGGCTATGGATTTCTGCATTAAGACCCCTTTTGCAGCTTCGATCTCAGCCTCCAATTTTTTTATCCTTACTTCGGTCTCCATTTCTCATTCTCCTTTCTGGCCGGTGGCCGGTTAGTAGTTAAGTTGGATAGGTTTACCTCCTTTTAACTGATCTTTTAATGCATCCTACAGCCGTATTTTACGCTTATTTTGTATAGCCCATGCCTGAGTATAGGGTTTTAAAATAAAATAGCTCTAAACCCTTTAAAAGTTACTCCTGCGAGATGAATAAACCCCTTCTTGCCCCATGCTTGCCCTCCTTTCTTCCATAAACTAAAAAAGCCGAAAGACTTGTCTCTACCCAAGAGAGGTAGCTCCCGGCCTCGCAACCGGAAGAGTCTTTCGGCAATCCCGATAAAAAGAAATTGCCCTTACAGCCGGGACCAGCTCTCTTGTTTTAGACAACTTCATAATACACCTTTGCAAAACTTTGTCAAGAAGTTTTTACAATCGCTAACAACCCTTAACAGACCAGAAGAAAAAAGGGGTTATTTCTTATCCCTCAGCCACCTCTCCACCTCATCCCGGAAGAAAAGAATCTTCCCTTTCACTTTATGACCGGGAAGAGGGTCTTTCAATCTCAAGTATCGATAGATGGTCATCTTGCAGACCCCCATAAACTTAGCCAAGGTGTCCACGTCTAAAAGGTCTCCTCGAAATTCTTTCAACATGCCTTACCCTCCTATGTTAACAGAAGTTAAAACTTCTCCAGAATGCGTTTAAAACGACGATCTCGACTTTACCCATACTCGGATAACCACTCATATCTGATCGCTGCTCGCACCGTTTCTGACGATGCGTCAGGAACGCTCAGAGACCCGTTTGCTTTGACTCAGGCCTCTGTTAAAATTTTTCTTTCTTTTTCGGGCCAGCTTGTCTTTCTCTCTCCTCAACTCCGTCCTGGACATGGCATAGGAGTGGCGCGCCAGCGATTTTTTGACATCGGAGAAAAACTCCCTTTTCAAACTTTGAAGCACCCGGTCAAGATTTCCGTCTCGAATCTCAATCATCAAAACATTCCTGTCCGTCTCTTAGGGGCTTAACGATAAATTCGATCCCCATCCGAATCTATCCCGGCACGCTTCCTCTATTAACCCGATTGCTATTCTTATTGTCCGGTCAATCCTCTGAAAGTGACTCTTGGTAATTTCTCCCTTCTGGAAGGACCACTGAGCATAGTTGAGAGTATCCAGGAGTTCTTCGAGGGCTTCACGCCTAAAACATCGCGGGTCAGTCTTTGGCCGAATAGGGCCATACTTAGGCTCATGGTCAAGCTCGCGTTTTTTTCGTTGCTCATCGATCCAATCCATTTTTTCGGCCTCCCTGGTTGTAGTCCTCTGGCTTGAAATACTCCCTAAATTTTTTGAACTCATCCTCGTCCGGGTCCCGCCGCTTTCTTTCGGATCGATCTTCTTCCCTTAAGCGTTCATCGCGCCGTTCAGCAAGATGCGAATCATCCATAACAGAGGAATGAACCGGAAGACCGGAAGTAAAATCGCCAGTAGACGGGAAACGTTCGCCATGAATTACTGAGGCGAAACCTTGACGATCAGAAAGACTTACCCCCGCTGAAATCATCCCGCTCCTTTGACTCTGAGGGCTACCGGAAAGAAGAGAAGTAGGATGGGCTTTCCTCCGTGACCTGAGATACCACAAGAGCTCTTCCAGAATTTGAAAGAGTATGCGCGAAAAGGGCAGTCCCTTTTGTAGGATTTCAATGGGAAGGCGTTCGGCCTTTTTTAAGGGAAATTTCATAACAACCACCACCCCGATCTTCCCGGGCCAATCACACCGGATTGGCCCGGTACTCCTTCGGATTGAGAAATGAAACGAGGATCAAATATGGAGCCCGATATATCCCCTCGGAGCCGGGGTCGTTTTATTTGCAAATTAGCTCGAATTCTTTCCGCAGGTCGCTTTTACTGAACTGGAAAATCCGAACGAGATCGATCAGGATTTGATCCCTATCCCCAACTGGTATCATCTTCAACCCTATCAGGATCTGATCAAGGTCGGAAATTTTCCGCTCCCTCAAAAATTTTTCTGTTTTATCTGATACGTTCACCATCATTCCCATTTTTATCCCTCCCTTCTTCCGTAAGTTTTAAAAAGCTCTTCCTTTAGGGCTCCGAGCTCGTCCACGTTGTAAGAACCAAAAGCCCGCTTCAGAAAATCACCGTAGCTCATGACTGTTCTGGCAAGCTGTGACGCGATCCAGGCTTTAAGGAGTTGTTCATTTCCCGCAACCCTCGCTGCTTCGATTTTTGAAACGAGATACCAGAACTCGTGAATCGCTCCGTCAACTTTCTGTAATGCCTTTCGGAGTTCACCTTCCGCTTTTCTTTTTGCCTCTAAGCTCGCAGCGTGGAGGTCGCCCAGCGCAAGAATCTCTCGGTCCAGTTTGTGAAGCTCTTCGGTTGCTTCAAGTGCCGCACTCTCCTCCACCCCCTTCAGCGCAGCCGCCAGCTCCTCCGCTTTCGTCTCTCGAATGAACCTTTTATTTTGAAGGCGATCGGAGAGGTCACGGATCTTCCCCTCCATTGAGTGAAGGACGGCCTTTGCTTTTTCAAGATTTGATTCTGCCGTTTCCAGTTTCCCACGGGATTCCTCAAGTTGATTTTTTAGAGGATCAACTTCTTTTTTTGTTGCCATTAACACGCCTCCTTTCTTTACGGATTCCAGCGGTCAGCCGGATCTTTCAACATTTCCTGCTCCACCCGGTAAACTCGATACGTTTCAAAAGTCGGATAGCTCGCCCGAATGGACGGAGTTTCCCGCCATGTATTGAAACAACCTTCAGTGAATCGCAAGATTTTATCGGCGTCCTGGGTGTGATTGTTGTTCAGTTCCCCGAGATTTCCTAAATCGTAATACGTCATGATCCTATCCCCTCCTTTCGAAAATTCTTATTTGACCCCTCACCATCGCCTTCTCAAAAGCTCTCTTCCCTTCTACGGTCAAAAATTCCCCGGGCTCCTCATCCCTCCTGGATGTGTAATGGAAGGTCTTTTCGGGCGAATAGTTTTGACGCCCGGAGATTCGAGATTCAACGGCTGCCTGAACCGGTTTGACACGTTTTTGCGTTTCCTCTCTTTCCAATGCAGCAAAATGGCTCTCAATACGATCTACATCGATGAGAATTAAACTCCCATATTGTGTCACCGGTAAAATTCCGAGTCGGACCGCTTCTTGAATCGTTTCAACCGGCAACTTTGCTCGCTCTGCAAACGCCTTGATTGTAATCTCCATCTCAATCTCCTTTCATTCCTTAATGGGCCATCTCCGGCACACCGGCTCTTGATGGGAAAAAGATTATTGTATAGGCTCACCGGCCTGACGGGAGTTCCCCACCCCCGATCTTCATTTTCTTTTTGCCTTAGATCTGGGCTTCCTGATTCCCGGTGGAAGCCAGGCACGTATAATTTCCTTCGGGATTTTCACCGACACCTGTTTTTTGGTTGTCCTCTCCATCTTGTTCCTCTCCTAATATTTTTAGGATCCGCCTGATTTCTCCTCTGAGCAAAAATTCAACATCTTTGCCGTCAAATTTCAATCCAGCCATCACTGGTTCGAGAAATTTTTGAACATCACTCGACATTCCGCTCACGGCAACTCTTAAGGTCTCCGTCAATTTTAAAAATAGAATATCTGCCATCCCCTTTGGCAGGCCCCAAAAGTGCGACCTGGCTGTCGAAATTTGAAGCGTTAAAAAATCGATGGCAAAAGTTTTTGAAACCAACTCCCCTGTCTCCACCGCTAACCTCAGCTCTGTGAGTTGTTTTTTTAGCAGCTCGTGATCTCGCCTCACGTCCGTCAAAGTTTGACCGTTGTTACTCGAAGAGGAACGAGACTTTTTCTTTGAATCCGATCTTGCATTTATCGACCCGTCAATCTGTTTATCTGCCTCTTCAGGATCGATCTTGCCATCAACAAGAGTAATTACACCCGACTGAACAAGCTGTGTTACCCGGGCTCTTGAAATCCCTCTTCTCCTGGCAAATTGAGCACGACTTAACAATCTCATAAAAAAATTCCATTTCAAAGAGTTAAGTGGTTAAATGTTAAGATCAAAAAAAATTTAACTCCCTCCCGAAAAATGCGGGCTTGGCGCTCACATTCTCCATTTTGGCTGGAAGGACCCACACCTATTGCCCCTTCTCTTTAAACCG
>VGSD01000228.1 GCA_016875155.1 Deltaproteobacteria bacterium
CCAGCCAAAGCCTTCTGCTGTGGAAGATTCGCATCTTTTCAAGGAGGGTGAAACTCTTTTTGCAAGAGGAGAAGTTGAAAAAGCCCTGTGGCGTTTCAAACAGTTGGTCACAGAACATCCCAGGAGCCCGCTCCTGAATGAAAGCAGATTCAGGATGGCTATCTGCTATTCCCATCTCAAAAGACATAAGGAAGCCGTTCAAGTTCTCAATGGTCTGCTTTCCACTTCCCCTCCCCCTCCCCGAATGGTTCAGCTTTTCACCCTTCTCGGTGACAATTACCTCGAATTAAAAGATCGGATCAATGCCTTATTATGGTACGGGAAAGGCATTCTCGTTCCAGGACAACCACATGATGAACTTAAAAAGAAGGTCAGATCCCTCATTGATACACTTGATACAGAAGAGGAGTTGAGTCAAGTGGAGTTGACTTATCGAGGCGCATATGCCGGAGGGTATGCGAAGTTGAGACTGGCTCAGATGGCAAAGAAATTGGGATATGATTCCGTTGCCAGGAAGATGCTAAGCGAACTGGAAAAAGAATATCCGGGGATGGACTACTCCGTCCAGGCGAAAGAGGTCTCTGAATCGTTCCCCCTTCCCCCGAAATCGAAATATCGGGTTGGCGTCGTCCTTCCTTTGAGCGGGATCTATAAATCCTTCGGCGAAAAAGCCCTCGATGGAATTCGACTCGCCGTAAAAGAAAAAGAATCAAAAGGAAAGATCCCTCTCATCTCTTTGATCATTCGCGATTCCAAAGGAAGCGCTTCGGAGGCTGAAAAGGCAGTCGAGGAATTGGCAAAAGGGGAAAAGGTCATTAGCATCATTGGTCCTCTGCTCAGTATAACGGTGGACCGAGCATCCCAAAAGGCTCAACAGCTAAAAGTCCCCCTCCTCAGCCTTTCACAGAAGGACCCCTCATTGGGAAAAGGAGAATTTATCTTCCAAAATTCACTTACTCCGGTTGATCAGATTCAGGGGCTTGTGGCATTTGCCATCAAGGACCTGGAACTCCGCACCTTTGCCGTTTTTTATCCCAACTCGCCTTATGGATTTCATTTCAAGAATCTCTTTAACCAGGAAATTGTCAGAATGGGTGGCAGAGTTTTGGGCACCGTGGTCTATCAGGAAGAACAGACCGATTTTCGTCAGGAGATCAAAGGTTTTTTTAAGGTAGAGACCATTCAGAGGCAAGCGGGAACAAAAAAAAAGGAAGAGGAATTTAAACAGGGGCTTTCCGTGGATGGACTCTTTATACCAGACACCCATGATCGGGTGGGCACGATCCTCTCGCAGTGCGCTTATTTCGATATCAAAGGAACTACCTTTCTTGGGACGAATGCATGGAATGGTTCAGGACTCTTTTCTGCGGATGCAAAAGCAATAGAAGGGGCGATCTTCGTTGATGCTTTTTCAAAAGAGGACTCCCGTTCGAAGAATTTTGTTGATGAATTTCAAAAGGAGTATAAACGTCCTCCGGAAACCCTTGAGGCTATCTGTTACGATGGGGCAAGGTTTCTACAAGAGATCCTACTATCCAAATCTCCTTCTACCACCTCCGAGTTGAAGGAAGAATTTCGAAAGTTCCATCCATTTAAAGGCGTTTCGGGGTTAAAAGGGTTTAGGGAAGATGGGAAGGCTAATCGAACCCTCTCCATTTTTAGAGTAAAAAATGGCCAGATCGAACTTTTTTCACAATAATCATATTTCGTTTAACGGTAATGGTAACGATGCCCGTATCGTTCTTAAAAGGCTACGTCACTCGTACTTAATTCTTTTAAACGTACCCGTTACCTAAAGACGAAACGGGCTTCGTAGCCTTAACCTTAACCAATTGACCCTCACCCCTTATTTCAAAATGAACATACTCCATCCCTGGGAAGTCAGTGAAGAAGAGGCTACTCAAATCCAGAATGATTTAAGACCCCATCTCATCCTGAAAAACACATTTTCAAGACTGAAGACGATAGGGGGAGCTGATGTTGCCTATTCAAAGGACGGGAAGAACCTCTTCGGGGCGGTTACTGTTCTCTCCTATCCTGAAATGAACCCCATCGATGCATCTACAGCCAGCGGAGAGATTTCATTCCCCTATATTCCAGGCCTGTTCAGTTTTCGGGAGGGCCCAATCCTTGTCAAAGCCTTTCAGGGCCTAAGGGTAAAGCCTGATCTAATGATTTTCGAAGGTCATGGCATAGCCCATCCGAGAGGATTGGGATTAGCCTCACATCTGGGCCTCTGGCTTGGCATTCCATCCATCGGCTGTGCCAGAACATCCCTTTTGGGAGAATATCAATCTCCCGAAATCTCAAAAGGAAGTTATGAATGGGTCTATCTGGGGAAGAAAAAGGTGGGCGCTGCCCTGAGGACGAGACAGGGAGTTAAACCGGTCTTTGTCTCGCCAGGCCATCGAATCGATCTGGTGAACAGTGTCCGGATTGTGCTCGCCACCTGCCAGAGATATCGAACCCCAGAACCGTTACGAAAAGCCCATTACCTCACTATAAAAATGATTAACAAAAATAATTGACATATTTTACAGTTGTGATAATTTTGAATTTCATTAAAATTTGTACGTACTTTGCAATTGGAAAGGATATCCTGATTGAAATACCGAATTGAATATTCTCCTGACACGGAAGACCACTTTCGCGCTTTGACAAAACACCAGCAAGTGACGGTTCTGGACACAGTGGAAAAACAGCTCCAATATCAACCGGCTATCGAAACAAGAAATAGAAAACCCATGCGCCCTAACCCAATTGCTCCGTGGGAGTTGCGAATTGGTAACTTGCGTGTTTATTATGATATTGAAGATGATCCAGAGTATGTTGTTTATATTCGAGCCATTGGAATCAAAGAGAGGAATAATGTTAAAATTGGAAAAGAGGTGATAAAGTTATGAAAACCGTTGAATTTGCTAAAGCCACTCTACCGCTGTCCGATTACACAAAAAAGGTTAAAAAGGAACCGTTTATCATTACAAAAGAAGGAAAACCTGTAGCAGCTTTGGTAAGCATCTCAAATGCTGATATTGAAACTGTTTCTTTGAGCAATCATCCAAAGTTTATTGCCCTTATCGAGCGGTCACGGGCAAGGCAAAAAGCCGAGGGAGGAATTTCTACGGAAGAAATGCGCCGACGGCTTGAGAAAACCTAATTACTTATACCTCTCCAAATACTTTTCTAATCGGCTCATTCCCTCTACGATATTCTCCATGGAGTTGGCATAACAGAATCGGAGATATCCTTCTGCATTTGAACCGAAATCGATTCCTGGTGCGACACCCACCTTTGCTTCCTGAAGAATGTCAAAGGCAAGTTTATAGGAGTCTTTTGAAAACCGTTTGGCATTGGCAAGAACATAGAATGCCCCTGTGGGTTCTACGGTGATGCCAAACCCCATTTCTTTAAGTCTCTGGATGAGATAACGGCGCCGCTGGTCATAAGTCTCCACCATCTTCTGAATATCTTGCTCAGCCTCTTTCAATCCGGCGAGCGCTCCCCACTGAGCAAAGGAACTGGCTGAGATGAAAAGGTTCTGTTGAATCTTCTGCATGGGCCTTACAAATTCTCTGGGCGCGATCAAATAGCCCAACCTCCAACCTGTCATCGCATAGAGTTTTGAAAAACCGTTAATGACAAAGGCTCGCTCGGTAAATTCAAGAATGGAATGGGCTTTCCCCTCATAGACCAGCCCGTGGTAGATTTCATCAGAGATGATATGGGGAGAAAATTGTGCGATCTTCTTCATCCGCTCCGCAGACATGATGTTACCTGTCGGATTTGCAGGAGAATTGATCATGATCCCTTTCACCTTCGGACCCAGTTTCTCCTCTATCATCTCAGGAAGATACTGAAACCCCTCCTCCTCGAACACCTCCACGAAGACAGGTACGCCGTCCACAAACCGGATGATATTGGGGTAACACGGATAATAGGGGTTTGAGAGGATAACTTCGTCGCCAGCATCCAGCAAAGCCGAAAAGAGAAGAAGCATGGCCGGAGAGGTTCCGGAGGCCACCAGAACCTGTTCAGGTAAAATCCTGACCCGATACTTCTTCCAGTAATCTTCGGCAATGGCCTCCCTCAACTCGATGAGCCCCATGCTGTGGGTATAATGCGTCTTCCCATCGCAGATCGCACGATATCCTGCCTCATTAATACACTCTGGAGTATCGAAGTCCGGCTCTCCCACTTCAAGGTGGATGACGTGTTCACCATCCCTCTCCAATTCTTGAGCCCTCTCTAAAACATCCATCACAATAAAAGGAGGAATCTCTTTTGCTTTTTTGGATATCATCGTTTACCCCTCGAGATTCCGAAATAAATTCGGAATGACATGTTTCTTCTTCTCATGCTTCTGAACCCTGGGCTGAACTTGATTCAGCCTCGTTTCAGCATCTAATTTAAGGTTTGCATTAATTACTACCTAAATTGAGCGATTTTCTTAAATTTCATTGTAGCGCAACCCTTTAGGGTTGCTTCTGATCCCTGCCTGCGGCAGGCAAGCAAGGCTAAAGCCTTGCGCTACAAATCACCCTTTGGGTGACTGTAAATTGGAATTTATTTGGGATTTGGAATTTGGGATTTGGTGCTTATCTTAATTGGATCCCCTCTCTTCATCTTCAGCATCTCCTGGGCATTTCCTTCTCTCACCGATATTTCCAGAAATCCTCCGCTACCGATAAGAGCCATCGGATCGTTTTTCTTACCTTCGTCATATCCTCTTTTTAAGTCCCGTATGATTTTCTCCCTCACTCTGATTTGAAATGGCTGATCTTTGATAAAGCGGAAGAATATCTCCTTTTCAATATTGGTGATGAGGTTCCCAAAGCGGTCAATCAGAAGAATTTTCCCATAAAGATTCTTACCTTTTACTTCTGGTTCTTTAAGGCTGAGTTTTACCCAGTGATCAAGCTTATTCCCGAAGCGTCTGGGATTAATCGCCAGAGAGAGATGAGCAGCTACCGGAGCAAAGATATCCCGACCATGGAACGTGTTGCTGATATCAGGAAGGAAATATTTTCGATGGGTGAGGTGGATCACCTGTTTCACCCCATCCCTTTTTGCGGCCAGCGTGAAGAGCCCATTGTCAGGGCCAACAAAGAGATAATTTTTCGTCTGGAGAAGAATGGGTTTCCTCCGCCCCCCTACCCCCGGATCAACGACAGCAACATGGATTGTCCCTTTAGGGAAATAGGAAAAGGCATTGGCTAAAAGTATGGCCCCTTCCTGAACATCCTGCGGATGGACCTCGTGTGTGATATCCACCAGGGTGCATTGGGGATTGATGCTTAAAATCACCCCTTTCATGGAGGCCACATAATGGTCCTTTGACCCAAAATCA
>VGSD01000229.1 GCA_016875155.1 Deltaproteobacteria bacterium
CTCCGGACACCTGGGGTAGAGCTCCATTCCATTTTTCAATGGCTTTATACTCGACCAGGATGGCACTGATCGAGCGTGCAAGAGCATCATTGGCTTTGGCCTGCCCCTGAGCAACCACCAGGATGGATTCTGCCTCCCCTTTGGCTGTGGCTATTTTCTGCTGTGCTTCAATCTCTCGCTGAGCGAGAACCTGACGCTGGGTCTCCACCTGCTGCTGGGCAACCTGTTTGGCCTCGATCGCCTTTTCATATTCAGAGGAGAACCGGATGTTGGAAATATAGATATCATCCACGATGATATGGTAGCGGGCCAAGTTATCCCCCAATTTGCTCATCGCCCTCTTCCGGATCTCTTCCCTTTTTGGCAAAATTTCTGTGATCGGATAATTGGGAACGACCTCCTTTACAAAGTCATTAAAGGCAGGATCAATCACCTTGTTTGCAAAGTCATGTCCCACTTTCTGATAGAGAATGTTGACATAGGCTGGATCAATATGAAAGTTCATCATTCCGGTCAGCTTCACCATCTGATACTCTTTCGAAGCCGCATCAATCTCCTTAAAGGGATGGGGCTGGACACGGACATCCATTTTGATCACCCTCTCCGCAATGGGAACTTTGAAATTGAGCCCCTCCTCCATCACCCTCTTCTCAACACTCCCCCACCAGAGGACAACTCCACGGTTACCTGCAGGGACAATGACAAAAGAGCTCCATATCAGCAGGATGAGTAAAAACAGAATAATGAGGATTCCTATGGATCGTGGCTTTGGCCCTTTTAATTCAAAATCCGGCAATGTTCTTTCTGCCATGGTCTTTTTCCTCCCTTTGTTCTAAGTTTGTTTTAAAATCCGCAATCCGCAATCGGTTAGGGCCTGAGCGTCCATCCCATGGGTTTGGCGCAGAACTGTCTGGCTGCATCTGTCCGATGAGGTGTCCGTTCAACATCAACGATGACTGTGAAACAATGGTCAAACCGTTGGAAAGAGTATCGGGTATAAGGGAAGTGGACCTCCGTATAACCATTGGGGAGAAAGACATCATTCAAATAGACGATGGTCTGATCGCGATCCTGAATGCGAATGTTTCCACGGATGGGGGTCCCATCATTTCTCAACCTTACGCGGAATCGAATCTCCTGACCCGGCGTGGCTGGGTCAGGAAACATATCCAGATCTTCAACGAATAACGGTCCAATACGGACTTCCTTAAGTGTCCATCCTGCATAGGTTCTGCGTACACAAAACTCCCTGACCACATCGATTGGCCTTCTGGTTCGTTCGATATCCACCTCCACCGTGAAACAATGTTCATAGCGTGAAAACCGGTAACCCGTCTGTGGAAAGATGATCCGGTTATGACCAGGCCTGACCAAGACATCTTGCACCGAGGTAACCACTTCATCCCTGTCTTTTACAAATAGACTTAACCGGGTTGAATAATGTGATAGATTGGAAAGGATAGCTGAAAAACCAACCCGCATGCCCTCCTGTACCGGATCCGGAGACATATCCAGTTGGAGAATCCGAAGATCGCTGGGGTGAATCCTAGGTCCCCATCGATCCATCAGCTTATCAAGGGGGGGGATCGGTTGTGAGTGGACAAGCGATGGAATCAATATCAACAGTCCAAAAAGAATAAAAAAGGCTCTTCTTTTCATTTAATCTCCTCCTTCTATCGGTGTTTAAATAAGCTTTTTCTCCAGCAGGAGGCTCATAGAGGCTTGACAGGACGTGGTGGCAAGCGAAATTCCCTCTGAAAAAGACCTCTGCGCCTCCTCAAACTGGGACATTTGGATCCTTCCGATGATCTCCATTAATTTCCTTTCCAGGTCCACATAGTGATCCAAGCCAACCACATTCTGAGCGATCCGGAGCTCTCGGAGCAAAGCCTCAAGATACCAGATCAATACCTTTCTTCCTCCTAAGCGTTCCCCTACATCCCTGATGGGAAGTAACTGTTCCAGGAGATTGACCCCTATGATCAGTCCGGCCTTCATCTTCTCCGAATACTGAAAGTGATAAATCGCCTCTCGGGTATTCATCATAGAGTCCTTATTGCTGAGAATATAATGACCTCCGGTTGAGGTAAGGGTAATCCCGCATTTCGCGGGACCCGTATCGTTAATAAAAGGTTACGGTTGTCGTCTTTTAAGTCATTTTACGTAACCATTACCGATAACCGAAACGCCTGCCTGCGCGAAGCCGCTTCGGCAAAGGCAGGGGCTTCGTAACCTTCACCCATTAACATATAATACCCTGGTCTCATTATCACCGGTGGGGCTTAAGCCTCTCAAGAAGTTTGGGGTCAACCACAATCCCCAACTTACCCGCTAGGTCACAGTGCTCGATAGCGAGATTAAATTCTCCTCTTTCAGCATAGATAAAGGCCAGATGATAATGGGGCAATGCATATCTCGGATCGATCTCCAAAGCCTTTTTAAAAGAATTCACGGCCTCCTCAATGTTGCCCTGCTGGCGATAGACGCTGCCCATATTGAAATAGCCTCTGGCATAATCCGGTTTGATCTCAACTGTTTTTTTATAGGCCGAGAGGGCATCATTTGCGTTTCCCGTTCTAAAGTAGATATTCCCTAAGTTATTAAGGGCCTCTACATAATTGGGGTTGACCTGAAGCGCCTTCTGATATTGGGCGGCTGCCTCTTTAAGGTTTCCCTTCTCTGCGTAAGCCACGCCCAGATGAAAATAGGCTTCTGCAAACTTCGGATCAATTCCTATGGCCTTCTTATATTGGGAAATCTCTTTATCCCACTTGCCTTGCCTTCCATAAACCAGGCCAAGGTTAAGGTGGGCCCTTGAATGCTTTGAGTCCAACTTTAGAACTTTCTCATATTCTGTAACCGCTTCCTCCAAATTTCCTCTCTCAGCTGCTCTAAAAGCTATTTGAAACTGTTCTTCAACGCCTAAGACCTTATTCTCTTTTTTTGTTTTGCTCGACGTCCCGCATGAAATCACAAGAAGAAGGATGATCAAAAGAACGGATAATCTTTTTAAGGTTTTCAAAGGGTGTCTCCTTTCCAAATACTTTTTGAATCATTAACAAATAATAGAAAGCAAATCAAGAAATATTGTCATCTCATCTTGACCTCAAGAGCAATATCTCTTAAATAAGCTTTTATCTATGGACCGGTTGGTCGCTCTTATACAAAAGCGGTTCTATTATGGCTGGGTGATCGTGGGGGTGGCCATGATCTGCATGGCCTTCTGGTATGCTTTTCGAACCGCCTTTGCCATTTTTTTCGTTGCTTTGATCGATCATTTCCATTGGAGTCGCGCAGAGGCCGCTGGGGCTCAGTCCATTGGAATGCTCGTCTATATGGTCACAGCCCCTGTGGTCGGTTACCTCGTTGATCGTGTAGGTCCTCGAAAGGTGATGTTTCCAGGAATTTTTTTGATGGGCCTGGGCCTCCTCCTATGCACACAGATTCAATCCCTTCTCCATTTCTATATCTATTTTGGCGTAGTCGCTGGAACGGGTGTCACCTTTCTTAGCATCTCTCCCTTTACTACGATTCTCTCTCACTGGTTTGAAAAAAAGAGAGGCATGGCCAATGGCCTGGCAACCGTTGGCATTGGATTTGGTCCTCTTCTCTTTGTCCCTCTCATCCAGTATCTGATTAACCTTCGAGGCTGGTCATTTGCATTTTTTATATTCTCTCTTCTCGTCTTCTTCGTTCCACTCCCCCTGATCGGTCTCTTTCTGAGACGCAGGCCCGAGGACATGGGACTCTCCATCGATGGCGATCCTCAGTCCTCCTCTTCTCAAACAGTGGATTTAAGGAAAGGCAATCCAGATCAGAGGGTGAGGGATCTGATCAAGACCTTTAGATTTTGGTTATTTCTCCTCTTTCCCGCCTTGTCGATTTTTGGTGTTTACATCATCATCGTCCATCATGTGAAGTATCTCGTCGATCTCGGAGTGGATCGAATCTGGGCCGCCTCTCTCTTTGCGGCTATGGGTGCGATGTCTGCAGGATTTCGTTTCTTATGGGGATGGTTCTCCGATCGGGCTGGAAGAGAGGTCACTTATACCTTGGGCGGAATCTGTTTTGCGTTAGGAATCCTAAGTCTCATTCTGTTTCAAACCTTTCCTTCGGTTTTATTCCTTTACCTCTTTGCCTTTTTCTTTGGGGGAGGCTGGGGTTCCACTGCTCCGATGTTCATGTCCATTGCCGGAGATCTCTATAAGGGGAAACGTTTTGGATTGATCTATGGGATGTTGGAGGGAATGATCGGTATTGGTGCGGCAGTAGGATCCTGGTTGGGAGGTTATCTCTTTGATCGAACTCAGAGCTATTTTTTGGCTTTTCTGATCGCAATTCTCTCCTGTATTCTTTCCGTTTTTTTAGCTTGGCAGGCAGGCCCCAGAAAGCAGAAAAGGTTAAGCGCTGTCCCTAACCTCTAGCCCTTTTTATTAATCAAACCCTTTTAGGTTAATTCATCTTCTCTGAGACGCGGGTTGAAGTGTTAAAGATCCTTGGCAAAATCCTTAACTCGATCGAAATCGGATTCGGCAATACGGAGGATAAACATTGCGTCCTGGCAATCTTCAGTGGTGGACCCATAAATATAATCGATGTTGACGCTTGCTTCACCAAATCGTTTTGCGATCTTGCCGAGCATTCCCGGTTTATTTAAAAGTTTAAATACCAGAACATGATCCTTGGATACGAGGTGTTTTGATTTAAGCAATTCTTCTTCCGCCTTCCTGGGGTGATCCACAAGAATACGAATCAAGGAATAGTCCGAGGAGTCCTTCAGGATTCCCCGGTAGCTTTCTGCAAGGGCAATCCTTCTTCCGGTCTTCTCTCTCATATTGAAGAGTTCTTTGACCGAATCCTTGGCGTTCTGGATGCTCATGGCCAGGATATTGATATTGGCTGCCTTTAACACATCACACATCTTTGAAAGCTCTCCGGGAGCATTCGTCAGAATCACTGAAAGTTGAGTCTTCTTTTCCATGCAGGTTACCCCTTTCCAACAATTCGAGGATAAGTGCAAGATAACAAATCGACCCACTAAGGTCAAGAGCCGCGAATCGCTTATGTAACGAATATCTTGATCAGAGATCAATAATTTGCTAATCTTTTGAAAAGTAAAGAACCCCGCAGCAGAGCTGCGGGGCATTAAATTCCCCATAAAACTTCCTCCCCCTTTGAGGGGGGAGGATCGAGGTGGGGGTGATAACAAGATTATCTCCCCCTCACCCTAACCCTCTCCCCCCAGGGGAGAGGGAAGGCCATTCATCCCCCCAGCAGGGCTGGGGGGTATCCTGGCATATTTTTATGAACGGGCCGTTCTCTCAAAGGCTAAGGCCGAAATGT
>VGSD01000230.1 GCA_016875155.1 Deltaproteobacteria bacterium
GGTTTAAAAAAACCCTATGAAAACCTGCTTAAACGCGGAACCCCTTTTGATATCACCATCGATCGATATATCCCCCAATACTACCCCTGGCAGATCACCTATCGGGCCAGGGGAGCCTCTTTTTCATCGGGGAGACATTTTATGCTTCTCCACGAACATGCCGAAGAACTCGGCCAGGAGAAAAGGCTGGTTGAAAAAAGAACGAAAGAACTGCAGGAATCAAAGAATTTTTTGGAATCTCTCATCGATTCGTCACCCAATATTGTGATCAGCACGGACCACTCAGGCAGAATCTTGATCTTTAATAAAGCAGCAGAAACCATTTTCGGCTACCGGGAAAAAGAGGTGATGAAGAAAAAAATAGACTTTCTTTTCACGATAGGGCAAACAGGGCTGAACAGGAAAAAAGCCAATATCCAAGGAGAAGTTGTATGCCTCAGAAAGGACCAAACAACCTTTCCTGCGTTGATTCGCCTGTTTGACATCCAAAATACCCGGGGTAAATCGATTGCAACCTTATACCTTATTTCTGACCTTACCGAGAAGAAGGAGATGGAAGAGAGATTACATCTGAGTGAAAAATTAGCTTTATATTCTGAGCTGATGGGAGGCATTGCTCACCAATTGAATAATCCATTAATCGGGGTCGTTAATTTTTCCGAGATGCTATTGAAAGAGATGGCGGACGGAGCCCACGGGAAGGAACTTGCGGAAACCATTTCAAGGGCGGGCAAAGAATGTTTGAGGATCATCACGAGTGTTCTGAATTGTATTAAAGACCCTAACCTCACTTTCTCAAAAACCGATATCCACGAAGTGTTGTCGGATTCACTCAGAGCCCTCCGGGAACAATTCGGGGAGAGATTAAGGAACATTTCCATTCGAACCAGGTGGCATCCGGAGATCTCTCCCATCCTGGGGGATGAAATTCAACTCAAACAATGCATCTTAAACATCATGATCAACGCCATCCAGGCACTCCCCGATGGAGGAAGTCTCAACATCGAGACTCAGTATGATGAAGTCACCAAGGCGGTGAAAATTATTTTCTCCGATACCGGGATAGGGATACCCAGAGAATACCTGAACAAAATATTTCTTCCTTTCATTTCGCTCAGAAAGAATGAAGGAAGACATGGGCTTGGTTTAAGTTTTGCATATCAAATTGTGAAGAACCATGGCGGACATATTGAGGTAGAGAGTCAAGAAGGGATCGGCAGCACGTTCACGATTGCCCTCCCATCAAGTTAATTAGAAAATAGCACCTTTCTCCCTCTCCCCTGGCGGGAGACTGTGTCGTAATTCCGTTCATGGTTCGAGAACCTCACCACGAACGGAATATGACATGTTAAAAATCAATCAGTTAGCCGTTCGTCCTGAGGCTCTCGAAGGGCGAATGGCTAATTACGACACAGCCTCTCAAGGGGGAGGAGGATTATTGCTCATTTTCATGGTTCATGGGCGTCCCCCGGACATGGGCCATTAGCTATAAAATAAAATCTCTAACCTCCCTTCACCCCCCTTAAACTAAGGGGGGGAAGAGAGGGGGGGTACGGATTTTCATGGTTTGAGGGCGCTCTCGGGACACTGGGCATCAATTCCATACCGAATGGAGATACCGCGAAAGTTATGTCAAAAGAAGAAAAAATATTAATCATTGATGATGAACTCTTTTCGAGGGAATTTTTCCAAAAAATTCTTGAAAAAACCGATTCTGAAGTGAAGACGGCACCCAACGGGTCTGAAGGGCTCATAGCGTTCAAAAAAACCTCTTATGACCTTGTCATTCTCGATATCCGGCTGCCGGATGCGGATGGAATAGAAATCCTGAGGCAAATCAAGGAGATCAACCGATTAACCCCAGTCATTATGGTCACGGCTTACGGGACCGTGGACAATGCCGTTCAGGCGATGAAACTCGGGGCTTTCGACTTCCTAATGAAACCTTTTGAGGAATCGGGAAAAGTCCTGATCACCATTAAAAATGCAATCTATCAGGGCAAGTTGGAGAGAGAAAACCTTTTGCTGAAAAACAGGTTGAAAAGTGATTCCTTATTCCCCAACATTGTTGGAAAAAGCGAAGGCATGCAGAGCGTGCTGGAATTAATCAAAAAAGCTTCGGAGGTCGATAGCAATGTGCTCATCCAGGGGGAAAGCGGAACCGGCAAGGAGTTAATCGCCCGGGCGATCCACATCAATAGTGTTCGAAGAAAGTCCGTATTCCTGGCGATTGATTGTGGCGCCCTGCCTGAAAACCTTCTCGAAACCACCCTGTTCGGCTATGAAAAAGGCGCTTTTACAGGAGCTTTCAAAACGACAAAAGGTTATTTTGAGGATGCGGATGGTGGAACTTTATTCCTCGACGAAATCGGGGACGCAAGCCCTCCCCTTCAGATCCGATTGCTAAGGTGTTTACAGGAGAGGGAGGTCATCCGGGTGGGGGGCACAAAGCCCTATCCCGTTGATGTCAGGGTGATCATGGCCACGAATAAAGATCTGCAGGAAGAGGTGGTGAAAAAACGTTTCAGAAAAGATCTCTTTTATCGAATCAATGTGATTAAAATGGATTTACCTCCCTTGCGAGAAAGACGGGAAGATATCCCTCTATTGGCCGGCTTTTTTATAGAGAAATATTGTTCTTCAATGAACAAGGGGAAAAAAGTCCTCCATTCAAAAGCATTACAGATATTAATGAACCACGAATGGCCTGGAAACGTGAGAGAACTTCAAAATGTCATTGAAAGAATTGTGGTTCTTCATACTGGCGAAACGATCACCGACGAGGATATTCTCGAACATATCACTACCTTTCGTGGAGAGGAGGATTACGATTTTCTGGATTATTCCTACGATAAGGCCAAGGATTTATTTGAGAAAAGGTATTTAGAAAACCTCTTAAAAAAATTTCCGAGAGACTTGAACAAAGCATCCCTTCATGCAAAAGTCCATCCCGCGACTCTTTACCGAAAAATAAAGCACCACGAGATTCAAAAGTAATGTTTTTTTGTAGACTCGCAAAATATTTGCAAATTTGCAAATATTTTAACTGAAAACAATTTTATTTTTCCTCCTCATTTGCTCCACGGGCAAGAAACCCCTTGATTTAAAAGTATATTACCACCACCATTCTAATTTAAACGATTGGCATCCGTATTGCTAATTGGATCTTGAGGAGGAGGTGTTTAACATGGTAGATCGATTAAAAAATAAAGCAGCAATTGTCACGGGGGCAGGATCAAGTGGGCCGGGCTGGGGAAATGGCAAGGCTACAGCGGTCTTATTCGCTCGAGAAGGAGCGAAGGTTTTCGCTGTAGATATTAACCTGTCTGCCGCAGAGGAAACCAAAGGAATCATCGAAAAAGAAGGAGGATCGTGCACCGCGGTTAAGGTGGATGTTTCAAAGTCGGATGAGGTTAACACCTTGATTGAACGATGCATCAAGACCTATGGTCGAATTGATATTCTTCACAATAATGTCGGTGTGGTTGTGCCAGGCGGGCCCGTTGACACAACTGAGGAGACATGGGACCGCGTTATGTCGATCAATTTGAAGAGTATGTTTCTCACATGCAAATATGCGATCCCCTATATGGAAAAACAGGGAGGCGGTGTGATCATTAATATTTCATCGATCGCCGGGATCCGTTATACGGGGGTCCCTTACATCACTTATTATACGACCAAGGCCGGAATCCTCGGTTTCACTCAAGCGGTCGCCCTGCAATACGCTGAGAAAAACATTCGTGCCAATGCCATTCTTCCGGGATTGATGGATACGCCATTTTATAAGGAACCCCTGAAGCAAGTTTATGCAGAGGGGGATATCCCAAAAATGGTGGAGATCCGGAATCAGCAATGTCCGATGAAAAAGATGGGGGACGCCTGGGATGTCGCCTATGCGGCTCTGTATCTCGCCTCCGATGAGGCCAAATATGTGACGGGGACACAGTTCATTGTCGATGGCGGAATTACGTGTAAATTTGCCTGATCCTTAAAAGAAGGAGGTGTTTTATGAAGAGAAGATTCCTTTGCAGTTGTATCTCAGCCATTTTTGTTTTGGTAATGGTCCTTCCCTGCCAAGGCCTTGACCAGATCGTTGAGAAGAAAAATTTCTCATTGAAAGAATTCACCCTTGTAAGTGGAAAGAAAATATCCCCTGTTCAAATCGGCTATGAAACGTATGGAACTTTAGCACCAACGAAAGATAATGTCATATTGATCTGCCATTTTTATTCAGGAAACTCCCATGCCGCCGGTAAATATTCTGTGGACCAAAAGGTCCCGGGTTACTGGGATGCCATCATTGGGCCAGGTAAACCTTTTGATACCAACAAGTACTTTATCGTCAGTTCTGACACCCTCTGCAACATGAATCCAAAAAGCCCTACGGTCATTACAACCGGGCCGACCTCAATCAACCCCGAAACGGGCAAACCATATGGAATGTCTTTTCCAATAGTGACCATCCGAGATTTTGTCAATCTTCAATATAAGCTCTTAGAATCGCTCGGTGTTAAGAAATTGAAGGCAGTTTCAGGAGCCTCTATGGGAGGGCTGCAATCTTTTGAATGGGCAGTGGCCTACCCGGATTTCGTGGAGCGCATTATTCCAGTGATTGCAACTCCCAAATTACACGGCTGGCTTGTGGGATGGATGAGGTTGTGGGGAGACCCGATCAAATTAGACCCCAAATGGAACAACGGAGACTATTATGGCAAGCCAGAACCTGTAGATGGCATGACCTACTCACTGATGTTAATTACCTACAGCGCTCAGTGGGCCGATTGGGCGGAGAGGAGTTTCGGTCGTAAATGGGCGGATCCCCAAAAAAATCCATTTGACGCTCTGGAGCATCGTTTCCTGGTGGAAGAGGCTCTCTTCAAGGCTGGTGCGGCCAGGGCAAATGTCGCAGATGCAAACTCAATGCTCTGTCTTAACAAAGCTTGTTCGCTCTTCGATATCGGACAGGGATTCGGATCTTTCGAGGATGCAGTGAAAACGATCAAAGCCGATGTGTTGATGATTGGAGCTGATACGGATATCTTATTTCCTCCACATCAGATCAAGGAAAGCGTTGAGATATTCCAAAAAATGGGAAAAAAGGCATCTTACTTTGAGTTGAAGAGTCCATTTGGGCATTTGGGCGGCATCTTAAATATTACTCAAGCTGTTGATGCCATTAAAAAATTTTTAGAAGAATAAAAGGGGGGGAGGCATTTTATGAATGTTGGAACGCTTTTCTCCAAAAGTGCGAGGACCTATCCAGAGAGGTTAGCGATCGGTTATGGAGACTATGAGCTTACCTACCACCAGGCCAAC